>DATCMG010000464.1:0-3420 GCA_036563555.1 Roseomonas sp.
CCAGTTCGTCCATGAGCTGCGGACTGTGATAGCAACGGACCACGGCGTACATCGCAACCTTCTCCTCTGTGTGTCATGACACGGCCTGCCTCCCCAATCGTGGAGGACACACCTTCCGGGCGAGTCCCGCTCCTCAGGGGATGTCGGAGGTCATAGCGTGTGATTTCCCCTCATTCCCCTGTCTCTACAAGAGGCCATGCCTGGGCTCGATTGATGGCGGGATGGACGCGTTGGCGCAGCGAAACGAGCGGACTGTCACTGCCAATCGCCCGCTGATGGCGACTCGCGCGACGCAGACGACGTTGCTCCCACAGGAGCAACCCCAACCCATTCCCAAAGGCGAGGTCAGTGAGCTCCGCATGTTGGTGAGTGAACGCCGTGGATGAGAGGGCAGACATGATCGATCGCCTTCCTTGTTAGTTCACGACGGGACAACTGCGCTAACCCCGCACGCTCAGGACGGCGGCCACACAGCCCACGGCGCGGATGGCGAGCGCGCGCCAGGGGATGGCTGGGGCCACGAGCGGCGCGGCGCGACGATCGCGCACGGCAGCGGCGAGCAACTCCTCAGAGCGCAGCTGGACGGACGTGATCAGGGTGTCGGGGTGAGAAAACATCGAAACCTCCTGCGCTTCCGCCGCGGCCTCCCGGATGGTCCTCATCACAGTCGCGGGCGATCTCTTGCTCGTGTCCTCCGCTCCGCCGGGGACGTCACTATCTTGGAGGTCGGAAGGCCCCCGGCCTACACGCACTGGACACACACTTCTCACCCAGTTGTCGCGCACCGGCTTTACTCGTCCGTTGTGGGTCAGCGAAAATAGGGACATGGCCGCGGCATCGGGAACCCATCACCATGAGCGCGACGAGTCCTTCGCAACACGGCTACGCCGTCTGCGCGAAGCGGCTGGCTTGAGCCAGGAGGCACTGGCCGAGCGCGCCGGGTTGAGCCTCAACGGCATCAGCGCCCTGGAGCGGGGCGAGCGCCGCCACCCCTATCCGGCAACGGTGCGGGCATTAGCGGATGCCCTGGGCCTGAGGGATGACGAGCGTGCCCTCCTCGCCGCAGCCCTGCCACCGCGCGGCGCCCCACCGCCGGCACGTGCTGCAACGCCCCCGACGTTTCTGCCGACGCCGCCGACGCCGCTCGTCGGCCGAGAACGCGACATTGCGACAATGTCCGCGCTCCTCGCTGATGGCACCCGCATGCTCACCCTCACCGGTCCAGGCGGCGTGGGCAAGACCCGCCTCGCGCTCGCAGTCGCGGCAGCGGTGCGCGGCGCCTTCCCTGACGGCGTCGTCTTCGTGTCGCTCGCGCCCTTGACAGACCCGACCCTCGTGCCAGTCCTCATCAGCAGCACCCTGGGAGTCCGCGAAGAGGGGGAGCGCCCGCTGAGCGATCACCTGAGAGATGCGCTGGCAACGAAACATCTCCTCCTGGTCTTGGACAACGTCGAGCACCTGCTCGCCGCAGTTCCACTCATGGGAGAGTTGCTTGCCGCCGCGCCCGACCTGACGATCCTGGCCACCAGCCGGGTTCCCCTGCACCTACGCGCGGAGCGGGAGTATCCCGTCTCCCCCCTCGGCCTCCCGCGCCGGAAGCCGCCACCGTCCCATGAGCACCTGCCGCAGTACGAGGCGGTACGCCTCTTTATCGATCGCGCCCAGGCGGTCAAGCCCGACTTCGCCGTCGACAACGCCAATGCCCCAGCCGTCGCCGAGATCTGTTGGCGTCTCGACGGGCTGCCGCTGGCCATTGAGCTGGCGGCGGCGCGGGTACGCATGCTGCCGCCCCAGGCGATGTTGGCGCGCTTAGGGCAGCGCCTGCCCTTTCTCACGGGTGGCGCTCGTGACGCTCCGGCGAGACAGCGGACGCTGCGGGATACCATCGCCTGGAGCCACGATCTCCTTGAGCCTCAGGATCAGGCGCTGTTCCGCCGTCTCGGCGTCTTCGTCGGCGGCTGGACGTTGGAGGCGGCCGAGGCCATTGGCAACGTCGATGACCGCCTCGACGCCTTCAGTGGGATGGAGCGGTTGTGCGAGCAGAGTCTGCTGCGCCAGGAGGCGGGAGCGGCGGGTGAGCCGCGCTTCACGATGCTGGAGACGATCCGCGAGTACGCCTTGGCCCAACTCGGGGAGTATCCAGAGGAAGCTGCCGCAGTGCGGCAAGCCCACACGGCCTTCTTCGCGGATCTGGCACTTGCCGCGCGGAACGGCATCAACGTGGGCGTGCTCGAAACCGTCCAGCGCCTGCGTGCGGAGGAGGACAATCTCCGCGCAGTGCTGGCGCAATTGCTGGCCGCGGGGGACGCCGGGACTGCCTTGGAGATACTCGGCGGGACGCTCGTGGACTACTGGACGGTCGCCGGCGGGCAGTTCGCCGAGGCCCGCGCCTGGCTTGACCGCGCCTTCGCTGTCGGGGCATCAGCCTCGCCTGCGGCGCGGGCGTGGGGGTTGAACGGGCTCACGGTGGTGGCGATCTTCCAGGGCGATTTCGAGCTTGCCCGGGACGCGGCCAGCCAATGCCGCACCCTGGGACAGGCGATCGGCGATCACGAGGTGGCAGCACGAGGCGCACTGTCCCTCAGCTTTGTCGCGGAGGCTGAGGGGCAGGCCGATCCCCCGACGCAGTTCGCCCGGGAAGCGGCTGACGCCGCCCGCGCTGCGGGCGACCGCGGCACACTCGGCTGGGCGCTCCGGTTTCTGGGCGCGGCGCAGGGTCATGCTGGGGCGCTCGACGAGGCAACGGCGACGCTGGAAGAGGCGCTGGCCCTGTTTCAGGAGCTTGGCGGCGTGTGGGGCGAGACCAGCACGCTGCTGGACCTGGCCGAAGTGGCGCGGGCGGGAGGCGATCTCGCACGGACGGCGCAGCTGCACCGCGATTCCCTGCTGCTACGCCAGGAGACGGGCATGCTGGGCGACGCCTACGTCGAACTGGTGGGGATTGCCCAGATCGCCTTGGCGAACGGTCGCTTCGAGGCGGCCGCTCGGCTGCTCGGGGCGGAAGACGCGTATCGCACTGACTTCGGCTCCGTCGGATGGGGCGCAACACCGGAGCGGAGGGAGCAGACGCGCCAGGCGCTCCTGGAGCAGCTTGGCGAGGATCAGTTCAGGCAGGCATGGGACGCAGGAAGCACACTCTCGATTGAGGAGGCAATCGACGAGGCGTTGACGCTGGCCAACGAACTGGTTGCAGGCGAGAGAAGCTAAACGTCGTCGAACCAGGCAACAGGACCGCGAAAGGTGTCGGGGTCACGATGGTCGAGGCACCACAAAGTTCCTCCGAATAATCCGTGTCGGCACGTGTTCAGTTCGGCATCCCGCAGCGTCGCACACGTCTCAAAAACGGTCGTTTCTGAGACAGATGAGATCATCGTGAACTTGATGAGCACCCTTCGCGTTGCCACCCCTCGCCACGAGCGC
>DATCMG010000470.1:0-1992 GCA_036563555.1 Roseomonas sp.
CGCTGGGGCGCGATCCGCATCCCGGGCGCGACGGGCACCATGCAGGCCTGCCGGTTCGCCACGCCGTCGATCTCGGCCAGGCAATCGAAGCAGACCCCCATCATGCAATAGGGCAGGCGCGGCGCGCCGCTCACGGGGGTCTCGCGGATGGCGGGCAGCCCGGCCAGCAGCACGGCGGCCGCGGCCGAAGCACCCTCGGGCACCATCACCAGCCGGTCCTCCACGAAGACCTCCACCTCGGCGGGGCGCGCCTCAGGCCGCTGTGCGAACATCGTCGAAGCGCCTCGCGCTGAAAGGGGCCATCTCGGGCGGCAGGGCGCCGGCCGCGATCATGGGGGCCAGGATGTCGGCATGCGCCCCGGCCAGGGTGACGCCGGAATGGCAACTGGCGGTGAAGGCGCCGGGGAAGCGCTCGGACTGGTCGTAGATCGGCAACCCATCCGGCGCCATGACGCGCAGCGCCGACCAGGCGCGCACGATGTTCAGCTCGGCGATCCAGGGGAAGGAGAGCACCGCGCGCCGTGCCATGGCCCGCATGATCTCGGGCGTCTGCGTCAGACTGTCATAGCCCGCATCCTCCCGGCTGTCGCCGATCATCACCGAGCCCTCGTCGGTCTGGCGCACCGTGGTGGTCGGCATGGGCAGCAGCGGCCGCGTGCGCTCCGTCACCAGCACCTGCCCGCGTTCCGGCCGCACCGGCGCGGAAAGCCCGAAGGGCGGCGCGAGCGCGGCATTGCCCAGCCCCGCGGCCAGCACGATGCGCGGCGCACGATGCGTCTGCCCGCCCGCCGTGACGGAGAAGTCCCCCGGCGCCGCCTTTGCCTCCGACACGCCGGCATTGGGGCGGTAGGTGCCGCCCGCGTCACGAAAAGCGCTGTGCAGGCCACGCAGAAGGTAAAGAGGGCTCGCATGGCCGTCATAGGGTGTCCAGCTCGCCCCCACGACGGCACGGCCGATCCCGGGCAGCATCCCCGCCGTCTCGGCATGGGAGAGCATGCGGTACTCAAGCCCGAAATTACCGGCTTCGGACTGCAACCGCGCCATATAGGCGGCGCGCGCCTCGAACTCCTGCTCCGAGAGGCAGAGATGCAGCCCGCCCGGCTGGTGCAGGCCGGTGTCGAGCCCGGTCCGCTCCGTCAGTTCCGCTGCCAGCCCCGGCCAGGCCCCGGCGGAGCCGCGCGTCCAGCGCTGGTAATGCGGCGCGCCCAAACCCTTGGACTGCACCCAGACAAGGCCGAAATTGCCCCGGCTCGCGCGATGCGCCACATCCCCCTCATCGAGCAGCACGGTGGAGAGGCCGCGCTTCTGCAGCCCATAGGCGATCGCCATGCCGACCAGCCCGCCGCCGACGACAATCGCGTCCCGCGTCGCGGTCACGCGCAGCACATCCCGGCCGGCGGACAGGTGATCCGCCCAAGGGCGGGCAAAGCAAGGAAGGCGCGCAGGTTCAGCTCGTCCATGACCATGATGAAGCCGGGGATTCATCCTCCTGCCAAGCCCGGCGGCAGCGTGATGCGACAAGCGCGACCCTGCCCCTTCTCCCCGGCCGCTTGCCGCGACGCACGGGCGCCCGGATGATCCGCGCCGGCGCCCGGCGGACGGAGAAGCAGGATGGGAACCTATCTCTGGATCGCCCTCGGCGGGGCGCTGGGCAGCGTGGCGCGCGCCTGGGGGTCCGTGCTTGCCGTGCGGCTGGCCGGTGCCGGCTTTCCCTGGGGCACCATCGCGATCAACGTCCTCGGCTCCTTCGTGATCGGTGTCTTCGCCGCCCTCACCGCCCCTGGAGGGCGCATCGGGGCGCAGCCGGACCTCCGCGCATTCGTCATGGTGGGAATCTGCGGCGGCTTCACCACCTTCTCCTCCTTCAGCCTGCAAACCCTGGAATTGCTCCAGCAGGGCAGGACCTTTCCGGCCATGGCGAATGTCGCGCTGTCGGTGGTGCTCTGCCTTGGCGCCGTGGCGATCGGTCATGCCTTGGCGAGCGCGATGTCC
>DATCMG010000471.1:0-3908 GCA_036563555.1 Roseomonas sp.
CAACGGAAATGTTGTCCCGCCCCAGCACCTTGTCCGCCAATCCGTAGCCGACGGCATGGGGGACGTTGCCGCCGATGATGGCGCTGCTGCCGACCACGCCGGATTCCGCGTGGCGCATATGCATGGAGCCGCCGCGCCCACCGCAGAAGCCGGTGCGCAGGCCCATGATCTCCGCCATCGCGCCCTGGACCAGCGCGCCGGCCTGGGCGATCGGGGCATCGCGGCGCGGGTCATAGCCGGCGGGCGTGGCGTGGTTCAGCAGCTTCGCCAGGATCTGGTGATGCGCGCGGTGGGTGCCGTTGATCTTGTCGGCGCTGCCCAGGATGGACATGGCGCCGACCGCGCCGGCCTCCTGCCCGATGGATGCATGGGCGGGGCCGTGGATCAGGCCCTTGCCGTGCAGGTCGAGGATCGTCTCCTCGAAGCGTCGGATCAGGAGGAGTTGCTCCATCCAGCGCGCGAGGTCGGCGGGGTTCTCGGCAGCCCAGTCGGACTCCTCGGAATCCAGGCGGAACCATTCGGTCTCCGTGCGGAGCGGGCTTCGCTTCACGCTGCGTTTCCTTTGATGGGGTCTTGGGCGAGCCGCGCTCGCACTGCCTGTTTCGTCGTCAGGGCGTGCTTCCGCGCGAGGGCTGCGCGAGCGCCGGGCTGCCCTCTTCCAACTCCCGCAGGCGGCGGACGAGGCCGGCGCCGCCTTCGGTCATGTCGGCCGAAAGTGCCGCGCGGGTGGCGACGGGGTCGCGGTCGCGCAGCCCATCCAGCACGTCGAGATGACGGTGGCGGCCGGGATAGGTGGGCGGCGCATGGGGATAGAGATGCGCGAGGGTCGGGCCGTTGCGGAGCCAGATACCCTCGATGATCGCCAGCAGTTCCGGCATGCAGGCGGCGCGGTGGACGCCGTGATGGAAGCGCCAATTGGCCCGATTGGCGGCGGGGGCGTCGCCGGCGGCTTCGGCGGCGACCAGGGCCTCATGGGCGGCGGCGAGTTCGTCGATCCCGGCATCGGTGATGCGCAGCGCCGCGGCCTCGGCGGCCAAGCCTTCCAGTTCCAGGCGGATGGTGCGCAATTCGAGATACTGATCCAGCGTGAGGCCGGCGACCGTGATGGCCTTGGCGGCCTCCATGCGGAGCGCGCGCTCGCGCACCAACTGCATCACCGCCTCGCGCACCGGGGTTTCGGAGACACCCATGGCGCTGGCCATGTCGCGGATCTTGAGGCGCTGGCCCGGCGCCATGCGGCCTTCCATCAGGGCAGCGCGCAACTCGGCATAGACCCGTCCGGCCAGGTTGTCGCGGCCGACCGGGGCGAGGACCTCCAGCGGGTCCGCGCTCATCGGGCCGCCTCGCCGTGGCTGGCCGGATGGTTCGCGGCGAGTGACAAGGGGCGCGTGCTCCATCCTCTCATTGGCACAGAAGCTATTTGATATATCATCAGACGACAACAAGTCCCTGGATGCGCCATGCCCCCGATGCTCGATGCTTCTGCCCTGCGCGCGGCACTGCCGCCAGTTTCCGGCACATTGCGTCTGCCGGGGCTTCGGGCCGAGGCGGTGGTGCATCGGGACGCCTGGGGTGTGCCGCATATCCGCGCGCAGGGCGAGGCGGACGCCTTCTTCGCCCTTGGCGCCGTGCATGCGCAGGACCGGCTGTTTCAGATGGAGCTGAACCGGCGGCGGGCGCTGGGCCGCTCGGCGGAATGGCTGGGCGCCGCGGCCGCGGATGGGGATGCGTTGGCGCGGCGGCTGGGCGTGGAGGCGGCGAGCCGGCGGGACTACGCCGCGGCCTCCCCGGCAGCGCGGGACATGCTGGGATCCTATGTGGCGGGGGTGAACGCCTTCCTCGGCTCCGGGGCGCCACGGCCGGTGGAATACGTTCTGCTCGGGGCTGAGCCGGAGCCCTGGGAACCCTGGCACCCCATCGCGGTGATGCGGCGGCTCGGGCTGTTGATGGGATCGGTGTGGTTCAAGCTGTGGCGCGCGGCAGCCCTGCCCGCTATCGGGGCGGAGGGCGCGGCGAAGCTGCGCTACGACGACGGCGGGGGCGACCTGCTCTGCATCCCGCCGGGGGTGGAGGCGAAGCGGTGGAATGCGGATCTGGCTGCGCTCGGGCCCGCCATCACGGCACTGCTGGAGGCCTCGGGCGCCGATGCGACCGGCGGCGGCAGCAATAACTGGGCGGTGGGGCCGTCGCGCAGCGCCACGGGGCGGCCGGTGCTGGCGGGCGATCCGCACCGGGTGTTCGAGATCCCGAACATGTACACGCAGCACCATCTGGCCTGCGACGCCTTCGACGTGATCGGGCTGACCGTGCCGGGCGTCCCAGGCTTTCCGCATTTCGCGCATAACGGGCGCGTCGCCTACTGCGTGACACATGCCTTCATGGACATCCACGACCTGTATCTCGAGCGCTTCGACGCGTCGGGCGCGAATACACAGACGTCGAATGGGTGGCAGCCCGTGACACGGCGGACGGAGACAGTGCTCGTGCGCGGGGGCGATGCGCGCGAGGTCGAGGTGGTCGAGACGGTGCATGGTCCGGTAATTGCGGGCGATCCGGCCTCCGGCACGGCGCTCGCGCTGAAATCCGTGCAGTTCGCGGAGACGGACCACTCCTTTGACTGCCTGCCGCGCATGCTGCGGGCGAAGGGCGTGGAAGATTTGTTCCAGGCAACGCGCGGCTGGGGCGTGATCGACCACAACCTCGTCGCTGCCGACACGGAAGGGCATATCGGGCACCTGGTACGGGCCAAGGTGCCGCGCCGGCCGCGCGAGAACGGGTGGTTGCCCGTGCCGGGCTGGACGGGCGCGCATGAATGGCAAGGCTGGATCGCGCATGAGGCGATGCCCGTGGTGATCGACCCGCCGGGCGGCACGATCGTGACGGCGAACAATCGAGTGGTGGCGGATGCCCACCCGGATTACCTCTGCACCGATTGCCATCCGCCGCACCGCGCGCGGCGCATCGCATCCCTTCTGGCGGAAGGCCCGCATGGCCCGGACGAAGCGGGGGCGATCCATGGTGACACACTCTCCCCCATCGCGGCGCTCTTGCAGGACCGGCTGGCGGCGATGCCGGAACCGACGGATGTGGCGCAGGCCGCGCTGCGGGCGCGGCTGTTGGATTGGGACGGTCGGATGGAGGCGGGGAGCGAGGCTGCCACCGCCTATATCGCGCTGCGCCGCGCGCTGACCTCGATTCTGGCGGAGCGCGGCGGGCTCGCTGGGCTGGGCACGCATGAATGGCTCTCACCCGCGCCGGGGGTCGCGCCGCGGAACCAGCTCTGGTGGACGCTGCCCGCGCTGCTGCGGGCAGGCGATGAGTCGCTACTGGGTGGATGGAGTTGGGATCAGGCGATCTCGGCCGCCCTGGCCGAGACGGCCGGGCTTCCGGTGCAGCCCTGGGGGGAGGCGCATAAGCCACGCTTCGCGCATCCGCTTTCCGCGATCTTCCCGGACGCGGCGGCGCTGCTCGACCCGCCCTCGCACCCGCTGGGCGGGGATGGCGACACGGTGCTCGCCCAGGGGGTCATCTGCACGGCGGGACCAGCGGCAATGTATGGTCCCCTCGCCCGCTACGCCTTCGATGTCGGGAACTGGGAGGGAAGCCGCTGGGCGGTGTTCCACGGCACCTCCGGCCATCCAGGCAGTGCGCATTACGCCGACCAGAACCTGCCCTGGTCGGACTGCGCGATGGTGCCGATGCGCTATGGATGGGACGGGATCGCAGCGGAGGCGGAGAGCAGCCAGACGCTGGTGCCGTGACCCGTCCACACCAGCATCGCATCAGCGTTACGCGGGTCGTGATGAGGGTTACACATGAAAACAGTTGAAGTCAGGGGCGGAGAGTCCCATCTTGGGGGGGTCAATCTCGTTAGGTTCGGCCTGCTCTCCCTGCTCCTCACCGAGCGC
>DATCMG010000474.1:0-2268 GCA_036563555.1 Roseomonas sp.
AGCGCCACCTGCCGCCCGGCGGGCATGAAAGCAAAAGCCGTCGCCGCGTTCAGTGCGAAGGATCCGGCGAAGGCCAGTGCCGTGCCCCCCAGCACGAAGCCCGGCGCCGCCAGCAGCCGCGCCAGCACCCCGTCCATGATCCCGAAACCAAAAAGCACAACCAGCAGCACCACGCTGCCGTCCACCGCCCGGCCCCAATGGTCCAGCACCTCCCGCCGGACCAGCCGCCGGATCAGGACGGAGAGCAGCAGCGGCAGCCCGACCACCAGCACCAACCGCCCCATCAGCGCCGGCACGGAGATGGACAGGTCGATCCCGAGAAGCCCCAATGCCAGCGGCGGGGCGGTGAAGGGAACCAGCAGCGTCGAAAGCACCGCCACCACCAGCGACACCTCGCCATCCAGTCCCACCAGCCGCGCGAAGGCGGGGGAGGAGGTGGCGGCGCAGCCCGTCGCCATGATCACCAGCGCCGCGCCCAGCGCCTCATCCAGCCCCGTGAGCCGGACCGCGGCGAAGGCGAGCAACGGACAGGCCAGCAGCACCCATCCCAGCAGCCCCGCCACCAGCACCGGGCGCCGCAGATAGGACACCACCTGTGCCGGATCGACGCGCAGCAGCACCAGGGTCATCAGCCCCGCCACGACCGGCGTCACCACGTCCCGCAGCGCGGCGGCGACGGGCGGGGTCAGCAGCCCCGCGAAAATCCCCAGTGCCAGCAGCACGCCCCCGTTCCGGGCGGACCATTCCAGGGCGAGACGGAGCGGCAAACGATGAATCCCCGCCCGCGCCGATGGTCGGTATGGTTGGCGCGGGTTCGCGTCCCGTTCTATAGCCGCCCCCGTGTTCCCGCCAGCCCAGCCCCCCTCCGATCTCCCTGTCCCCCAGTCCGACTACCTCGCCAAGCTCAACCCGGAGCAGCGCGAGGCGGTGGAGACGGTGGATGGACCGCTGCTTGTCCTGGCCGGCGCCGGCACCGGCAAGACGCGGGTGCTGACCACCCGCTTCGCCCATATCCTGATGACACGCCGCGCCTTCCCCAACCAGGTGCTGGCCGTCACCTTCACCAACAAGGCGGCGAAGGAGATGCGGGAGCGCGTCTCCGCCATCCTGGGCCGCCCAGCCGAGGGGCTGTGGCTCGGCACCTTTCACGCCCTTTGCGCGCGGATGCTGCGACGCCACGCCGAATATGTCGGCCTGACCAGTTCCTTCACCATCCTGGACACCGACGACCAGATGCGCCTGCTGAAGCAGGTGATGGACGCCGCCGGGATCGACAACAAGCGCTGGCCCGCCCAGGGCCTGATGGCCGTGATCCAGCGCTGGAAGGACCGCGGCCTGACGCCCTCCCGCGTCTCCCCGGTTGAGGATAGCGACTATGCCAACAACCGTGCCCGCGGCCTGTACGAGGATTACCAGTCCCGGCTGAAGGCCCTGAACGCCGCCGATTTCGGCGACCTGATGCTGCACATGACGGAGATCCTGCGCACCCAGCCCGACGTGCTGGCGCAGTATCACCGCGCCTTTCGCTACATCCTGGTGGACGAGTACCAGGACACGAACACGGTCCAGTATCTCTGGCTCCGCCTGCTGGCGCAGTCCCACCACAACATCTGCTGCGTGGGCGATGACGACCAGTCCATCTATTCCTGGCGCGGGGCGGAGGTGGAGAACATCCTCCGCTTCGAGAAGGACTTCCCCGGCGCGAGGATCGTGCGCCTGGAAGCCAATTACCGGTCCACCCGCCCCATCCTCGCCGCCGCCTCGCACCTGATCGCGAAGAACGAAGGCCGCCTCGGCAAGACCCTCCGCTCCGGCCGCGACGATGCGGAGGGCGAGAAGGTCCGCGTCGTCAGCCTGTGGGACTCCGAGGAGGAGGCCCGCATGGTCGGCGAGCGCATCGAGCAAGCGCAGCGCAAGGGCGTGTCGCTCGGTGAAATGGCGATCCTCGTCCGCGCCGGCTTCCAGACCCGCGCCTTTGAGGAACGGCTGATCACGCTCGGCGTCCCCTACCGCGTCGTCGGTGGGTTGAAGTTCTACGAGCGGGCCGAGGTGCGCGACGCCATGGCCTATATGCGCGTGCTGCACCAGCCAAGTGACGACCTCGCCTTCGAGCGCATCGTCAACACGCCCAAGCGCGGCATCGGGGATGGCGCGTTGCAGCAAATGCATCTCGGCGCGCGCGAACAGGGCATTCCGCTGGCGATCGCCGCGGAACGCCTGGCCCGCACCGAGGTGATGCGCGCCAAGCCCCGCGCCGCGATGCGCGAG
>DATCMG010000479.1:0-6344 GCA_036563555.1 Roseomonas sp.
CCGCTCGGCCACGTCCACGTCGTGGAACATCAGCCCTGTTCTCCGCCGACGCAGCCGTTTCCGGCTCCCGCATGTCGAAGAGCCACCAGCCGGTCTCGCGCCCGCGCGTCTCCGGGCGCACGCTCCAGAAGCCGAGCCAGGCGATGCCGATGAGCATCGCGAGGAAGTAGAGTCCGTCCATGCCGGCGCATCCTTGCCGAAGGGGTCACGAGGCCATCGCCGGCCGCTGCGGCACGACGGCACCCAGGCGCCAGCCCCGCGTGGCCGCGGGGGAGGTGCCCCGGATGGCCTGCAGCGCCAGCGCATGCGCTGCCCCCACAACCACCAGCAGCGTCCAGTAGAAGTCCCAGTAGGAAAGCGAGAGGAACGTCCCGCTCACGAGATAGGCGACGATCGACACCTGTGCCATGCGCCCGAGGTCATAGGCCCAGGTAAGCTCCGGCATGCCGCGTGTGAGGCGCGTGAGACGGTAGGCGGTGAACAGGCCCGCGATGTTGAGCAGCACCCAGAGGCCGAAGGCCACGAGGCCGTGCTCGCCCAGCAGTTCGAACCAGATGCTGTGCACCGCGCGTGCCGGCCCGCCGGGCGCCACCGTGTCCACCACGCTTCTGGTATAAGGGCCGGCGAAACCCGACCCGACAAGGGGGCGATCGAGCGCCAGCCTCAGCGAAATCCCCCAGAGCACCAGGCGCTCGGAGGCGGATTCATCGGCCTGGTAGGTGCTGATGCTCTCCATTCGCTGCGCCCACTGGCCCGGCATGAACGCAATGGCGCCCGCAAGGGCGGCGGCGATCAGCACCCCGCCCACCACCTTGCGCGTGCTGCGCCACCACATGATCAGGGCCGACGCGAAAAGACCCAGCAGCGCGCCGCGCGAATAGCTGCCGACCGTCGCCAGCAGCGTCAGCACCATCGCCGCGACCAGCCCCGCCCGCACCACCGCATGGCGGGACTGCCCGCGCAGGTAGTTCATCAGCGGCAAGGTCACCAGCATCGCCGCGGCGAGGTGGTTGTTGTCGGTGATCATCGTCTGCTCGGGGCCCCAGACGCGATGGGAGCCACCGGTGAGAACGGTGAAGATGCCACCGCGCACGCCGTAATAGCCGATCGAGATCACCATCACCCAGACCAGCGCGTGCACCCGCCGCCGCTCCGTCAGCATGGCTGCGGTCAGCATCAGCGCGAGTAGCATCTTCTCGGCGCTCTCCCACTTCGCCCAGACCGCCTGGGCCGGCGCGAGGGCCATGAAGGAGGTGAAGGTGAACATCAGCGCGAGCGCCAGCATGAGCGCCGTTACGGTGTTGAGCGCGAAGCGCCGCGGCTCCCCCTGGAGCAGACAGCCCAGGATGGTGGCGCCGAACACCGCCATCGCCCAGGGCAGTTCCATCGACACGCCATAGACCAGGCGGTGCGGATTCATGAAGGAGATCCAGGACCACAACAGGATCCCGACGAAGGGACGCGCCACCGCGAGCGGCAGCAGCGCGAGCATGGCCAGGAGGAAGACGGCGTCGCGCACGCGATCAGCGCCCCGCCCGCAGGTCGCCGAGCAGCTTCTGGGCCTCGGCCCGCTCCGGGAAGGCCGCATTGCCCGCCAGGATGGGCGTCAGCACCCGCAGCGCCTCGTCCCGCTGGCCACTGGCGCGCAGCCCATAGGCAAGGCGCCAGGTCGCCGACGGGTCCGGCCGCCGGGCAGCCTCGCGCGCCGCCACCGATTGGCGCAGCAGGGCAGTGCCCGTGCGCGCGTCGCCGCTGCGGACAAGGATCCAGCCCAGCGTGTCGGCCGTCTCCGGATCGTTGGACAGGCCGTAGGCGCGCTGCGCCAGGTCCCGCGCCCGTGCCGCCCCGGCGCCGCCACGGCGGTCCAGAACCCAGGCAAGGTTATTGAGCGCCGTGGCGTCGTTCGGTGCCATCTCCACCACGCGGGTCAGCCCCTCCTCGGCTTCCGCCAGGCGGCCGGCTGCGATGTCGAGCCCTGCCAGGGCGGACAGCGCCTCGCGGTCATTGGGGGACTGCTTGACCCAATCGCGCAGCGCCGCGGCCGCGTCGGCCGGCTTGCCGGCCGATTGCAGCACCGCCGCCCGCCGCCGCGCGAGCGTGGAGGAGGGGGTCCGCCCATAGGCATCGGCATAGGCCCGCGCGGCATCCTCCATGCGGTTGGCCGTCGCGAACAGGTCGCCCCGCAGAGTCGCCGCGGCGGGAAGCGCGCCGGGCTGTGCCGCCAACCGGTCCGCCGCTGCCAGGGCGGCGTCGATGCCACGGGCGCGCATGATCATCGACACCAGGGTCTGCTGCAGGCGCGCATCGCCGGGCGTCGCGCGCAGACCTTCCTGCAGCACCGCCTCCGCGCCGCGCGCATCGCCCGCGCGGGAGGTGAGGAGGGCGAACTGCACGCGCGCCTGGATGGAAGTGGGATCCTCGGCCAGGGTGGTGCGGCTCGCCTCACGGGCATCGTCCCAGCGCCCGGCCGCGGCCAGCGCCTCGTTGCGGGCGATGGAAATGCCGATGCCGCCACGGGCCCGCAGGGCCGGTGATTCCAGCAGCTCCACGGCGCGGGGGGCCTGGCCGGCACGGATCATCCGGTCCGCCAGGGTCAGGGCCAGCCGCGGCTCCTCGGGGGCGGCCTTCTGCGCGGCCTCCAGCACCGCCATGGCCTCGGCCGCCCGGGGGGCGCCGGGCGCGGCGGCGAGGCTGAGGAAGGACAGCGCCTCGGTATTCCCGGGCTCCCGCTGCAGAACCTCGCCGAGCAGCCGTTCCGCCTCTTCCAATGCACCCTCCGACCGCGCGACGCGCACCAGGCCAAGCCGGGCGAGGACGGAATTCGGGTAGTCCTGCAGCACCTCCGTCAGCGTGGCGCGGGCGCCCGGCAGGTCCAGCCGGGTCAACTGGATCATGCCTTCGGTGACGCCTCCGGCCTCGCTCCGGTCCCGGTCGCCCAGGCGCTTCAGCTCCGCCTCTGCGCGCGTGGTGTCGCCGCGCATCAGGGACGCGGTGGCCAGCAACTCCCGCACGACCGGCTGCGCCGGATCGATTTCGAGGGACTTGCTGGCGGCCTCCGCGGCACCCGCCGGGTTGCCGGCCGCCATCCGGGCCGCGGCCAGCCGGTTCAGCGTGTCCCGGTTCCCCGGCGCCAGCGCATCGGCGCGGGCCATCGCCTCCGCCGCCTCGCGCGGGCGGCCCGTGGAGGCCTGGGCGCGCGCCAGAAGCTCGAACAGCTCGGCGTCGGGCCGGGCGTCCGGGCGCTCGACGAAACGGCCGAGGGTTGCGGCTGCGGCGGCGAAGCGCCCCGCCTCGATCTCCATCGAAGCCACAAGCTTGGCCCCGCGCGGATCATCCGGCCGGCGGGCCGCGTGGCGTCGGGCGGCGTCCTCGGCCCCGGCCTGCTGGTTCAAGGCCCGCTTGGTCACCGCCTGCAGGAAGAAGCCGTCCGGGAAGCTGGAGAGCTGCGCGCCGAGCCGCTGGAGGTCATCATCCGCCGCGCGCCATTCGCCGGCGCGCGCCAGCAGCATGGCCCGGACATAAAGCGCCGGCGGGCTGCCCGGCATGGTGGTGAGGGCCGCATCCGCGTCACGCCGCGCAGCCGAATCGTCGCCGAGCTGCATCAGTGCCTCGGCCCGCCGCAGACGCGCCGCAACATTGCCGGGCGAGCGCTCGATCACGCGGCTGAAGGCGTCGGCCGCCTCGCGCGTCGCGCCGCGCGCCATCAGCACGCCACCCTTCCGCAACAACGCCTCGGATGAGTTCGGATCGATGGCCAGGGCGCGATCCGCCGCCGCCTCGCCCGCCGCGCGATCACCGCGCATCAGGGCCGTGGCCGCGGCCGCGAGATGCGGCTCCACCGCGTCGGGGGCCAGTCGCAGTGCCTCCTCCGCCGAGGCGGCTGCCGCATCCTTCTGGTCGAGCGAGAGCTGCGCCAAGGCCCGCGCCGCCGCCACCTGCCCGGCCACGGCTGGCGGGCCAGGCGGCACCGGGAAGTCACGCAGCAGGTCGGAGAACTTGCCCTGCACCAGAATGGCCCGCAGCAGCAGTGAGGTGCCGGTTGCCTGGTCCAGCCCCAGTTCCAGTGCCGTGCGCGCCTCCTTCTCGGCAGTCACGCCGTCGCCCAGGTCGAGGCTGGCGGTGGCCAGCGCCGCGCGGGCGGAGGCGGAGCGCGGATCGTCCCGCACGGCGTTGCGCAGCTCGATCTGGGCTGCCCGCAAGTCGCCCCGGGCCTGGGCCGCCCGGGCGCGCTCCAGCGGCTGAGCCTCGGCCGTGGCCGCCAATCCAAAGACGAGCGCGGCCGCGAGGGGAAGACGGAACAGGGCGGGGTAGGTCATAGCGAATCCTGCGGCGAGGCATCGTCGGTGGAGCGGGCGCCGTTCTCCGGATCGGGACGCGCGGGGATCCCATGCTCCTCCAGCAATCCGTAGAGCGTCGGCCGGCTGATCCCGAGAAGGCGGGAGGCGGCGGCGACGCCACCATCCGTCATGGCGAGCGCCCGGCTGATCGCAGCCCGTTCCGCCCGGGCCCGGGCGGCCCGGATGTCGAGCACCGTGTCGCTCGCCTCGACGGGCGCCAGCTCCAGGTCGGCGGCGCTGATCTGCGGCCCCTCGGCCATCAGCACGGCCCGGCGCACCCGGTTCTCCAGTTCCCGCACATTGCCGGGCCAGGAATGGGCGGAAATGGCATCGGTGGCGCTCACGTCGAAGCCGCGCATCCGCCGGTCGAACTCGCGGGCATGCCGGGCGAGGAACCAGCGGGCGAGCAGCAGGGCGTCCTCGCCGCGCTCGCGCAGCGGCGGGATGCGGATGGTGACGCCGTTCAGGCGGTACAGCAGGTCGCCGCGGAAACCGCCGCTCTCGGCCAGCTCCTCCAGCGGCTGGTTCGTGGCGGAGACCACGCGCACATCCACCCGGATCTTCGTCCGGCCGCCGACCCGCTCCACCACCTGGTCCTGAAGGAAGCGCAGCAGCTTCGCCTGCAGAGCGGCCGGCAGGTCGCCCACCTCGTCGAGGAAGAGCGTTCCGCCATTGGCCGCCTCCACGCGGCCCTTCACCTGGTTCACGGCGCCGGTGAAGGCGCCGCGCTCATGGCCGAACAGCTCGCTCTCGAGCAGCGCCTCGGGGATGGCGGCACAGTTCAGCGCCGCGAAGGGCTTGTCCGCGCGCGGGCCCATGTCGTGCAGCGCGCGCGCCAATGCCTCCTTGCCCGTGCCGCTCTCGCCGAGCAGCAGGACGGGAACCGAGACGCTGGCGAGCCGCTCGACAGTACGGCAGACCTTCAGCATGGATTCGTCGGCGGTGACGATGGCGGCGATCGGGCTGGGGCGGGGCGCCTCGGCGAGCTGCCGGTTCTCCTCCTCCAGCGCGCGCAGCCGGAGCGCGCGATCCACCACGGTCCGCAGGACCGCGAGGTCCACCGGCTTCTCGCAGAAGTCATAGGCACCGGCGGCGACGGCGCGCAGCATATTGTCCCGCTCGCCGCGGCCGCTTGCCACCACCACAGGCAGGCCGGGGCAGGTGCGGCGCAGTGCTTCGAGCGTGGCGAAGCCCTCGGTCACGCCCTCCGCGTCGGGCGGCAGGCCGAGATCGAGCAGGACGGCGGAAGGCTGCTCGCGCCGCGCGAGCAGCTCGGCTTGGCGCCGGCTCGCGGCCAGGACCACGCGGCAGGACGGAAAGGCCCAGCGATACTGCGCCGAGAGGCCGGGATCGTCCTCCACCACCAGCAGGGTCGGCTTGCTCATGCCACGGCATCCTGCGTTAGAACCGGAAGGGGGGTGGTGGCGCCCTGCGTGGGCAGCAGCAGCCGCATGGTAGTGCCGGCACCAGGGCGCGCGATGACGAGCAGGTCGCCCCCGGAACGCCGCAGCAGCTCGCGCGCCTGCCAGGCCCCGATCCCGCTGCCATTGGGCTTGGACGTGCTGAGCGGGCGGAAGAGTTCGTCGCGGATGAAGTCGGGCGTCATGCCCGGGCCTCGGTCGGTGATATCGAGCACGGGGTGCCCCTCGATGCGATAGAGCCGGAGGCGGACGGGTTCGCCCGCGGGCGACGCCTCCTCGGCATTGTTCAGGAGATGGGTCACGGCGGCTTCAAAAGCCTCAGGCGGCATGGTCACGTCGTCGATACCTGCCTCTCCCTCGACCTGCACCTCCCGGCGACGCGCCTTGGCAATCCCGCGCAGCGATTGCAGCGGGCCTCGGACGGAACTGTCCTTCGCCGCCTCATCCTCGGGCTGGCGGAGCCGGGCGATGAGCGTGTCGATCCGCGCGGCGGAGGCCCGGACGGTCAGCAGCATGTCGCGCTGGAACTCGGGGTCGTGCAGGTTTTCCTCGGCATTGCCCAGCACCAGCTTGAGCTGGCCCGAGA
>DATCMG010000480.1:0-1832 GCA_036563555.1 Roseomonas sp.
GGAAAGCCGTATTGCCTTGAGCACGCCTCCATTGCTTATGTGAAGGCGCGGGACCGGCGCGAGGACGCAGCCTGACTTCAAGTCGCGCTGAAGAATTCGTCCGGCCTTGGATGGGGCGCCGATCAGGGGGATCGGCGCCCCATTCTTCATTCAGCCCAATGGATCAGGAGGCGTCCCGCCCGCCGATCAGGCGCCGCCGCAGCCTGCCGCCGATCCAATCGATGATGCCAACGGTGATCACCATCAGAATGATGATGAAGGCCACCTCGTCCCAATGGCGCACCTTGATGCGCTCGGCGATCTGCAACCCGATCCCGCCCGCCCCGACGACGCCGAGGATGGATGCCGAGCGCGTGTTGCTCTCGAAGAAATAGAGGGCCTGGGCGAGCATCACCGGCAGCACCTGTGGAAGGATGCCGAAGCGCACGGCCATCAGCCGCGATCCGCCGGCGGCGGTCACGCCCTCGGCCTGGCCGCGCTCGGCATTCTCGATCGCCTCGGCATAGAGCTTGGACAGGGTCGCGAGGTCCGACACGAACAGCGCGAGCACGCCGGCCAGCGGGCCGAGGCCGACGGCGCGCACGAAGGCCAGCGCCCAGATGAGCTGGTCCACGCCGCGCAGCCCGTCGAAGACGCGGCGCAGCGAGAAGCGCAGCAGCGTGGTGGTGAGGATGTTGCGTGCGCCGAGGAAGCCGAGCGGGATGGCGAAGACGGCCGCGAGCACCGTGCCGAGGAAGGCCATGGCGACGCTCTCGGCGATGCCCTTCACGATGTCCCACCACAACTCGCCCGGCGAAGGCGGGATCATCAGGCGGATGATGGTGAAGAGGCCGGAAAGCCCGTTCCACAGCCGCTGGGGCGTGATGTCGAACAGCCAGAGCGCCCAGACCAGCCAGGCCAGGAACGCCGCCCCGCCCGCGATGCGAAGGGCGCGCTGGCGCGGTGATGGACCGAAAGCGGCCGGCAATGCCGCCTTCCAGCGCGCGATACTTGCGGCGCTCACGCCCGGCGGGACGTTCGCTCCGCTCACGCCCGGGCCTCCCCGCCCAGGCGGCGGCGAATGGATTCCGACAGCAGGTCGATCATCGCCACCACCAGCACGATAAGCAGGATGATGGCCGAGATCTCCTCATAGTAGTTCTGCGAGATCACGAGGTAGAGCTCCTGCCCGATCCCGCCCGCGCCGACGAAGCCGATCACGCTCGCCCCACGCACATTGATTTCGAAGCGCAGCAGCAGATAGGAAACCATGTTGGGCGCGACCTGCGGCAGCATGGCGAAGCGGCAGGCCTGGGCCCAGGTGCCGCCCGCCGCCCGCACGCCGTCCCAGGGCTTCATGTCGGCGTTCTCGATCGCTTCCGCGAAGAGCTTGCCCAGCGCGCCGGTGGTATGGGCCGCGATGGCGAGGATGCCGGCCAGCGGGCCGACGCCGAAGGCCCAGACCAGGATCAGCGCATAGACGATCTCCGGCACTGTCCGCATCGCCTCCAGCCCGCGCCGCGCGAGGCGATAGGACCATGCGGAGGGCGAGGTGTTGCGCGCGGCAGGAAAGGCCAGCAGCAGGGCGATCACGCCGCCGGCCAAGGTCGCCAGCGCGGCCATGTTCGCCGTTTCCAGCAGCAGCAGCGCCCATTTATCCAGGCGGTAGAACCAGAAGGCGATGCTGCCCTCCGTCTCCCACCCGCCGAATAGCGCGCCCCAACGGAGATCGGGCAGCAGGCGCGCGAAGTAGTCGCCCGCGCGCGGCAGGCCATCCGCCAGGGTGGCGGGATGGAACTCGCTCATCCAGGCACTGGCGAGAAGGGCGGCGAGGAAGAGGGCGAGGCCCAGCA
>DATCMG010000482.1:0-5641 GCA_036563555.1 Roseomonas sp.
ACGCTCGGCATGTCCGGATATTGCAGCTTGCAGGCCACTTGCGTGCCGTCCGGCAGCGTCGCGCGATGCACCTGCCCGAGCGAGGCCGCCGCCGCCGCCTCCCGCCCGAACTCGCGAAACCGACCCTCCCAGGCCGGGCCGAGCTCCGTCCCCATGCGCCGGCGAACGAAGGCCCAGCCCATGGGCGGCGCATTCGCCTGCAGCGAGGCCAGTTGCTGCGCATACTCCTCCGGCAGCGCGTTCGGCACGGTGGAGAGGAACTGCGCCACCTTCATCAGCGGGCCCTTGAGCCCGCCGAGGATGGATTTCAGGTCCTCTGCATGCGCCGCCTTGTCGGTCTTGAAGCCGAGGAAGCGCTCCCCCGCCACCCGCGCCGCGATCCCGCCGACGGCGCCGGAGGTGCGCGCCATCCGGCGGATCTCGCCGAAAAGGGTGTTCTCCCGATCTTCAGCCATCCGCGCGCTCGAGCTCGTCGATGAATCCGGCGATCACGTCGAGGCCGCGCTTCCAGAAGGCGGGCTCCGAGGCATCGAGACCGAAGGGCGCCAGCAGCTCCTTATGCCGCAGCGTCCCGCCCGCGCGCAGCAGGTCGAGATACTTGGCCTCGAAATCCGGCACCTGCCCATCCTGGTACACGCCATATAGCGCGTTCACCAGGCAATCCCCGAAGGCATAGGCGTAAACATAGAAGGGCGTGTGCACGAAATGCGGGATGTAGGACCAATAGACCCCGTAATCCGGCGTGAAGTCGAAGGCCGGCCCAAGGCTCTCATGCTGCACCTGCATCCAGATCTCCGCGATCCGCTCCGATGACAGTTCGCCCTTGCGGCGCTCGTCATGCAGCAGCGTCTCGAAACGGTAGAAGGCGATCTGCCGCACCACCGTGTTCAGCATGTCCTCCACCTTGGAGGCCAGCATCAGCCGCCGCCGCGCCGGGTCCGTCTCGGCGTCCAGCATCGCGCGGAAGGTCAGCATCTCGCCGAACACGCTGGCCGTCTCGGCCAGGGTCAGCGGCGTGCCGGACATCAGATAACCCTGCTTCGCCGCCAGCCGCTGATGCACGCCGTGGCCCAGCTCATGGGCCAGCGTCATCACGTCCCGCGACTTCCCGTGATAGTTCACGAGCAGATAAGGATGCGCCGAGGGCACGGTCGGATGCGCGAAGGCGCCGCTCGCCTTGCCCGGGCGCAGCGCCGCGTCGATCCAGGGCTTCTCGAAGAAATCGCGGCCCAGCGAGGCCAGTTCCGGGCTGAAGGCATCATAGGCCGTCAGCACCTGCTCCCTTGCATCCTTCCAGGGGATCGTCCGGTCCACATCGCCCGGCAGCGGCGCGTTGCGGTCCCAGTGCTTCATGCGGTCCAGCCCCAGCCACTTCGCCTTCATGGCGTAGTAGCGGTGCGACAGCCGGGGGAAGCTCTCCACGACAGCGGAGACGAGGGCATCCACCACCTCGTCCTCCACCATGTTGGCGCGGTTGCGGGAGGTTCCAGGCCGCGGATAGTTCCGCCAGCCGTCGATGATCTCCTTGTCCTTCGCCAGCGTGTTCGTGATCAGCGAGAAGAGCCGGACATTCTCCCCGAAGGCCTGGGAGACACCGGTGGCCGCCGCCTCGCGCACTGCGCGGTCCCGGTCCGAAAGCAGGTTCAGCGCCGCCGAGACGGTCAGCTCCTCCGTCTTGCCCTCCCGGGTCACGGGCACGCGCATATGCGCGACGGTCTCGTCGAACAGGCGGTTCCAGGCCGAGCGCCCCGTCACCTCCTTCTCATGCAGCAGCTTCTCGACCTCGTCGGAAAGCTGATGGGGGCGGAACACGCGCAGATCCCGCAGCCAGGGCCGCCAGCGCGCCAGCGCGGCGGAGGAGGCGATCCGCCCTTCCAGCAGGGCATCGTCCAGCCGGTTCAGTTCCAGGGTGAAGAACAGCAGATGGCTGCCGATGACGGTCACCCGCTCCTGCATCGTCTGGTAGAAGCGGCCGTTCCCGGCATTCTGCGCATCGCCGCTGAACAGCAGCTGCGCATAGGACATGACGCGGCCCAGGATCTCCTCGATCCGCTCATATTCCCGCAGCGCCCCCTCCAGCGCATCGCCGGAGAGCGAAGCCAGCTTGCCCGCATAGGCCCCCTCGAAAGCCCGCGCCCCCGTCTCCGCCGCTTCCAGGTCGCCAGTCAGCCGGGGGTCGTCAGGCCGGGCATAAAGGTCGCGCAGGTCCCATTCCGGCAACGCCTCCCCGGCCGGGACGCCCCCGATCCGGGCCTCGGTGTCGCGCGGGGTAAACGGCTTGTGCAGATTCATTCGGACAAAGCGCCTTGTGGAATCAGGAATTCGCCATCCCGATATAAGCCCCTGGCAGGGTGAGCCAAGGCCGCGCCCGGGCGGATGGGTCAAACCATGTGTTAGGGAGAGGAATGAGTCAGGACACGGCGCGCTGGACCAGCCTGCCCGGCATGATGCTGGGCCTCGCCGCGCGCAACCCGGACCAGCCCATGATCCGTCACTGGGAGGAGGGCGGCTGGAAGCGCATGAGCTGGCGCGACTTCGCCCTCGCGGTCGCGAATCTGGCCGCCGGCCTTCGCGCCCAGGGCGTCTCGCCCGGGGATCGCGTGGCCCTGGTCAGCGACAGCCGCCCGGAATTCCTTATCGCCGACACCGCCATCATGGCCATCGGCGCGGTGACCGTGCCCACCTACACCACGAACACGGTGGCCGATCACGCCCATATCCTGCGGGACAGCGGCGCCCGCGCCGCCATTGCCGCCACGGCGGTGCTGGCCAGGCGCCTGCGGGAAGCCGCCGGCCCGGACGGGCTGGACCTGCTGATCTGCCTTGAGGACGCCCCGGGCACCACTCCCTGGTCCAGCCTCGCGGCCACCCCCGGCGACCTCGCCATGCTGGTGGCCGAGGTCCAGCACATCCCCGAGGGCCGGCTGGCCTGCCTGATCTACACCTCCGGCACCGGGGGCCTGCCCAAGGGCGTGATGCTCCCCCACCGCGCCATGCTGGCGAACACCGAAGGGGTGCGCCCCTTCCTGCGCCGCCTCGGCCTCGAATGGTCCGGCGCCTGCTACCTCTCCTTCCTCCCCCTCTCCCATGCCTATGAGCACACGGTGGGGTGCTTCCTCTTCCCGGCCTGCGGGATCGAGGTCGTCTTCTCCCGTGGCGCCGACCGCCTCGCCGCCGAGTTCCGGGAAATCGAGCCCTCCATCATCACCGCCGTCCCCCGCCTCTTCGAAGTGCTGCGCGGCCGCATCCTGGCGGGGTTGGAGAAGGAGAAGCCCTGGAAGCGGGCACTGTTCGGGCGCACCGTCACCCTCGGCCTGCGCAAG
The DNA here is from genome assembly GCA_036563555.1 of Roseomonas sp. Taxonomy (GTDB): domain Bacteria; phylum Pseudomonadota; class Alphaproteobacteria; order Acetobacterales; family Acetobacteraceae; genus Roseomonas. Next base: position 3,324 of record DATCMG010000482.1, read on the forward strand.
ATGGACGGCCCGCCCCTGAACCTCCTGGAGCGGATCGAGGACGCGGTGCTGGACCGCGTGGTCCGCGCCAAGGTCCGCGCCCGCTTCGGGAGCAGGCTGGTCGCCATGGTTTCCGGCGGCGCGCGGCTCGATCCCGACCTTTCCGGCTTCTTCCTCGCCCTCGGCGTCACCGTGCTCCAGGGCTATGGCCAGACCGAAGCCGGCCCCGTCATCGCCGTGAACCTCCCCTGGGACAACCAGCGCCGCAGCGTCGGCGCCCCGGTGGCGGGCGTGGAGGCCCGCATCGCCGGGGATGGCGAGTTGCTCATCCGCGGCCCCCTGGTCATGGATGGTTACTGGGGCGACCCCGAGGCTACCGCCCGCACCCTGGCCATCCCGCCCGGAGAGAGCGCCCCCTGGCTCCACACCGGCGATGTCGGCGAGATCGACGAGAAAGGCCGCATCATCATCACCGACCGCAAGAAGGACTTCATCAAGACCCTGGGCGGCGACATGGTCAGCCCGGCCCGCATCGAAACCCTGCTGATGGCCGAACCCGAGATCGCCCAGGCCGTCGTCGCCGGCGAGGGCCGCGCGAGCATCGTCGCCCTCGTCGTGCCCGCCGAGGGCGCGGCGCCGGAAAAGGCCATCCAGCGCATCAACGGCAAGCTGCCGGGCCCCGAGCGCATACGCAAATGGTCGGCCGTCGAGCCTTTCACGGTCGAGAACGGCATGCTCACCCCCACCATGAAGGTGAAGCGCCGCGTCGTTCTCGAACACCATGCCGAGGCAATCGACGATCTCTATCCCTGAGATCGTTGCCGCGCCGATTGACCCCTCGCCCCTGAGCGCGCAGCGTTGCGCACCGGAAACAGAGGGCTCCAGCTCATGCCGACGCGGCGCGTATTCATCGGGGCGGGCATGGCGCTCGCCACGTTGCTCGGCATCGCCAGCGAATCCCGGGCCCAGCCGGCCGGGGAGATCCGCATCGCCCTCGCCGGCCCCCTGACCGGCGACCAGGCCACCATCGGCGAGCAGATGCGCCGCGGCGCCGAGATGGCCGTGGCTGACCTGAACGCCGCCGGCGGCGTGCTCGGCCGGCGCGTCGTGCTTCTCATGGAGGACGACGCCTGCGATCCCCGCCAGGCCGTGGCGGTGGCGAACCGCATCATCGGCCGCAACGTCGCCTTCGTCGTCGGGCACTACTGCTCCGCCACCTCGATCGCGGCCTCCGACGTCTATGCGGATGCCAGCATCCCGCAGGTCTCCCCCGGCTCCACGAACCCCCGCTACACCGAGCGGGGCCTGGGCAACGTCTTCCGCGTCTGCGGGCGGGACGACCAGCAGGCCGCGGTCGCCGCCGAATATGTCGCGCGCCGCTTCCCCGGCCAGGCGGTGGGCATCACCAACGACCTCACCTCACCCGGGGTAACCCTGGGCGACGTCTTCCAGGCGACCCTCAACCGCGCGGGCGTGCGGGAAGCGGTCCGCGCCCAGGTCACCAAGGGCGAAACCGACTTCAACGCCGTCGTCACCCGCCTGAAATCCGCCAATGTCCGCGTGCTCTACCACGCCGCCTATCACCGGGAAGCCGCGTTGATCCTGCGACAGGCGAAGGAGCAGGGCCTCGACCTCCAGCTCGTGTCCAATGACGACCTGAATGTGCGGGACTTCTGGAACATCGTGGGCGGCGTCGGCGAGGGCAGCCTCTTCACCTTCGAGGCCGATCCGCGCCGCATCCCCGCGGGCGCGGAAGTGGCCCGCCGCTTCGACGCCGCCGGCTTCGATCCCAGCGGCTACACCCTTTACAGCTACGCCGCGGTGCAGATCTTCGCCCAGGCCGCCCAGGCCGCGAACGCCCCGCAGCCCGCCCGGATCCTCGCCGCCATGAAGGGCCGCGAATTCGCCACCGCCCTCGGCCCCATCCGCTTCGATGCGAAGGGCGACCGCGAGGGCGCGGCTTACCGCCTCCATGCCTGGCGCGACGGGCGCCACGCGGAAGCCGACTGACCCGCGCCCCAGGCATGGAACAAGGCCCCGGCAGGCGCCGGGGCCGCGCCGCTCACATCCCCAATGCGCGGCGATAGAGGTCAAGCAGCGTCTCCTGCTCCTCCACCTCGGCCGGTTCCTGCTTACGGATGCGGATGATGGAGCGGATCACCTTCACGTCGAAACCGGCGCTCTTCGCCTCGGCGAAGATATCCTTGATGTCGTCGGCGAGCGCCTTGCGCTCCTCCTCCAGCCGCTCCACCCGCTCGATGATGGAGCGCAGCCGGTCGGCCGCGATGCCGCCGACATCGGGATCAGGATCGGCCTCCTGCCGTGCGCGGCTCGCTGCT
>DATCMG010000488.1:0-9157 GCA_036563555.1 Roseomonas sp.
AGCTGGGCATGTCCCGGCTCTTCAACGAGGACGGCTCCACCGTGCCGGTGACGCTGCTGCACGTGGATGACGTTCGCGTCGTGGCGGTGCGCTCCGCCGACAAGGACGGCTACACGGCTGTTCAGCTGGGCGTTGGGCACGCCAAGGCGAAGAACGTCTCCAAGCCGAACCGCGCGCATTTCGCCAAGTCTGGCGTCGAGGCGCCGGCAAAGGTGATGGAGTTCCGCACGGCTGCCGATGCGGTGCTGGAGGCGGGCGCGAAGCTCTCCCCGGCCCATTTCGTGAAGGGCCAGAAGATCGACGTCACTGGCGTCACGAAGGGCAAGGGCTTCGCCGGCGCGATGAAGCGCTGGAACTTCGCTGGCCTCGAGGCCTCGCACGGCGTGTCGATCAGCCACCGCTCGCATGGCTCGACCGGTAACCGCCAGGATCCGGGCAAGGTCTTCAAGAACAAGAAGATGGCCGGTCATCTCGGCGTCGAGCGTGTGACCACCCAGAACTTGGAAGTGGCCGCCGTGGACGTGGAGAAGGGCTTGCTCTTCGTAAAGGGCGCCGTCCCCGGCGCTGCGAATGGCTGGGTGATGGTGCGGGACGCGGTGAAGCGGAAGCGCCATGCCGACGCGCCGTATCCGGCGGCGACGGCTTGAGGATCGGGTGATGCAAGTAAAGGTCATCACGCTCGACAACGCCGAGGCCGGCGAGATCGAGCTTCCCGCCGAGGTGTTTGGCGCTCAGCCGCGCGCCGACGTCATGGCGCGGGTTGTGCACTGGCAACTCGCCAAGCGCCGTGCCGGCACCCATAAGGTGAAGGGCATGGGCGAGGTCTCCGGGACTACGAAGAAGCCCTACCGCCAGAAGGGTACGGGTAATGCTCGCCAGGGCTCGCTTCGCGCTCCGCAGTTCCGCAAGGGCGGCATCGTCCACGGCCCTGTGGTCCGCAGCCATGAGTACAGCCTGCCGAAGAAGGTCCGTAAGCTCGGTCTCATCAGCGCGCTGAGCGAGAAGGCCGCGAATGGCAAGCTGGTGGTGCTTGATGCCGCTGCGCCGGGCGACGCTGCGAAGACGAAGACCCTCGCCGCCCAGGTGAAGGCTTTCGGCTGGACCAGCGCCCTGCTGTTCGACGCCACGCCGGATGCCGGCCTGGTCCGCGCCGCGCGGAACCTGCCGAAGGTTCAAGTCATGCCGACCGTCGGCGCCAATGTGTACGACATCGTCCGCCACGACGTCCTGGTCGTGACCCGCGCCGGCGTCGAGGCCCTGAAGGAGCGTCTGTCGTGAGCGAGACGCAGACCAAGAAGCCGGTCATCTCGCAGGAGCGGATGTACCAGCTGATCGTCGCGCCGGTGATCACCGAGAAGGCGACCATCCTGAACGAGACCGGTCAGGTCACGTTCAGGGTGTCGCTTGACGCAACGAAGCCGGAAATCAAGGCCGCCGTCGAGGGGCTCTTCGGCGTGAACGTCACCTCCGTGAACACGGTGGTGGTGAAGGGCAAGTCCAAGCGGTTCCGCGGCCGTCCCGGTCAGCGTTCCGACTGGAAGAAGGCGATCGTCAGCCTGGCCGAGGGCCAGAGCATCGATCTGACGACGGGGCTCGCGTAAGCCATGGCGCTGAAGCAATTTAATCCGGTTACCCCCAGCCTCCGCGGGACTGTCCTCGTCGACAAGTCCGAGCTGTGGAAGGGCAAGCCGGTCAAGCAGCTGACGGAGGGCAAGAGCCACTCCGGTGGACGCAACAACCACGGCCGCACGACGGTTCGGTTCCGGGGCGGCGGACACAAGCAGTCCTACCGCTATGTCGACTTCAAGCGCCGCACGAAGTTCAACGTGCCCGCAACGGTCGAGCGTCTGGAATACGACCCGAACCGCACGGCCTGGATCGCGCTCCTGAAGTACCAGGACGGCGAGCTGTCCTACATCATCGCCCCGCAGCGCCTGAAGGCGGGCGACACGGTGGTCGCGGGCGACCGCGTGGACATCAAGCCGGGCAACGCCATGCCGCTGGCCTCCATCCCGGTGGGCACGATCGTGCACGCGCTGGAGATGAAGCCGGGCGCCGGCGCCAAAATCGCGCGGTCTGCGGGCACTTACTGCCAGTTGGTTGGCAAGGATGCCGGTTACGCCCAGGTGAAGCTGATGTCCGGCGAGGTGCGGCTCCTCCGCGCCGAGTGCCTGGCCTCGATCGGCGCCGTATCGAACCCGGACAACTCCAACCAGCAGCTCGGCAAAGCCGGGCGCAAGCGCTGGATGGGCTTCCGTCCGCATAACCGCGGCGTCGTCATGAACCCGGTGGATCACCCGCATGGTGGTGGTGAGGGCCGGACCTCGGGCGGTCGTCACCCGGTTACGCCTTGGGGCAAGCCGACCAAGGGCTACAAGACCCGCACCAACAAGCGCACGGACCGTCTCATCGTCCGTCGTCGCACCGCGAAGAAGGGCTGACCGCGATGTCGCGCAGCGTTTGGAAGGGGCCGTTCGTCGACGGCTACCTACTCAACAAGGCAGAGGCGGCTCGGAGCTCCACGCGCAACGAGATCATCAAGATCTGGTCGCGCCGCAGCACCATCCTGCCGCAGTTCGTGGGCCTGACCTTCGGCGTCTACAACGGCAAGAAGTTCATCCCCGTCCAGGTGTCCGAGAACATGGTGGGCCACAAGTTCGGCGAGTTCTCGCCGACGCGCACCTTCACCGGCCACTCGTCGGACAAGAAGGCGAAGCGGGGCTGATCCGATGAGCAAGCCGAAGCACGAGCGGAGCCTCGCCGAGACCGAGGCGCAGGCGGTGACGCGGAACATCCGCGTCTCCCCGCGCAAGCTCAACCTGGTGGCCGGGCTCGTCCGCGGTCGCCGGGCCCAGGATGCCGTCGCGACGCTGACCTTCAGCAAGCGCCGCATCGCCGACACGGTGAAGAAGACGCTCGAGAGCGCGATCGCAAACGCCGAGAACAACCATAGCCTGGACGTGGACAAGCTGGTGGTGGCTCGGGTCGAGGTCGGCCGTTCGATCGTCATGAAGCGCTTCCAGGCGCGTGGTCGCGGCAAGGCCGCCCGCGTCGAGAAGTGGTTCAGCCACCTGAAGATCGTCGTCGCCGAGCAGCAGCCGGTGCCGGTGGCCGAGGAGGCCGCGTAAGATGGGTCACAAAGTCAATCCGATCGGGCTTCGGCTCGGCATCAACCGCACATGGGACAGCCGCTGGTACGCCGGCGACGCCGACTATGCCGGCCTGCTCCATGACGACCTGAAGCTTCGCAACAAGCTGCGCGAGCGCCTGAAGGGCGCGGGCGTGGCGAAGGTTGTGATCGAGCGCCCGGCGAAGAAGCCCCGCGTGACGATCCACGCTGCCCGCCCGGGCGTCGTGATCGGCAAGAAGGGCGCCGACATCGAGGTGCTGCGCAAGGACCTGGCCAAGATGGCCGGGGCCGAGGTCTCGCTGAACATCGTCGAGATCCGCAAGCCCGAGCTGGACGCTACCCTTGTGGCCGAGAGCATCGCGCAGCAGCTGGAGCGCCGCGTGGCCTTCCGTCGCGCCATGAAGCGCGCCGTGCAGTCCGCAATGCGCCTTGGCGCCGGTGGTATCCGCATCAATTGCGGTGGCCGCCTGGGCGGGGCCGAGATCGCGCGCATGGAGTGGTATCGCGAGGGCCGCGTGCCCCTGCACACGCTCCGCGCCGATATCGATTTCGGTGTGGCGACCGCGAAGACCACCTATGGCACCTGCGGTGTTAAGGTCTGGATCTTCAAGGGCGAGGTCATGGCGCACGACCCGATGGCGCAGGACAAGCGCGCCGCCGAGCAGGCGCCGCAGCGCTGAGCGACGGGCTGAGGAACACGTAACATGTTGTCGCCGAAGCGCACGACGTATCGTAAGGCCCATAAGGGCCGCATCAAGGGCGTGGCCAAGGGCGGGTTCACCCTGTCCTTTGGCGGCTACGGCCTGAAGGCGCTGGAGCCGGAACGGGTGACCGCCCGGCAGATCGAGGCGGCCCGCCGCGCGATCACCCGTGCCATGAAGCGCCAGGGGCGCGTGTGGATCCGGATCTTCCCGGATGTGCCCGTCTCCACGAAGCCCGCGGAAGTCCGCATGGGTTCGGGCAAGGGCGCGCCCGAGTACTGGGTGGTCCGGATCAAGCCGGGCCGCATCATGTTCGAGATCGACGGCGTGAGCCAGGAGACGGCGCGTGAGGCGCTGGCCCTTGGGGCCGCCAAGCTGCCGATCAAGACGAAGGTCGTGGCCCGCCTGGGCGCGGCGGAGGCCTGAAGGCAATGACGAAGATCGCGGATGTCCGCGGCAAGACCCCGGACGAGCTGAAGACCATGCTGCTCGACCTGCGGAAGGAGCAGTTCAACCTGCGCTTCCAGCGGGCAACCGGCCAGCTTGAGGCGGTGGGGCGTATCCGGGCTGTTCGCCGGGATATTGCTCGTGTTAAGACGGTGCTGGGCCAGCAGGCCCGCGCTTCCCAGAAGTCCTGAGAGAGGAGACCGCGGCATATGCCGAAGCGAGTCCTCACCGGGCGGGTGACCAGCGACAAGCAGGACAAGACCGTAACGGTCTTGGTCGAGCGTCGCGTGATGCATCCGCTCTACAAGAAGTTCATCCGGCGCTCGAAGAAGTATGCCGCGCATGACGAGACGAACCTGTGCCGCGAGGGCGACATGGTGTCGATCGAGGAGTGCCGGCCGATTTCCAAGCGCAAGTCCTGGTTGGTGATCCAGCGCAACGGCGATGCCGTGGCGCGCCCGGCGGCCTATGAGCTCCTCGAGAACATCGAGCTGGGCGACGAGGTGTCGGCATGATCCAGGTCGAATCCAACCTCGACGTCGCCGACAACTCCGGCGCGCGCCGCGTCCAGTGCATCAAGGTGCTCGGCGGCTCCAAGCGCAAGACGGCGTCTGTGGGCGACATCATTGTAGTGTCGGTCAAGGATGCCATCCCCCGCGCCAAGGTGAAGAAGGGCGAGGTGCATCGCGCCGTGATCGTGCGCACGGCCTATGCCGTGCGCCGTCAGGACGGCACCGCGATCCGCTTCGACAACAACGCGGCCGTGCTGATCAACAAGCAGAACGAGCCGATCGGAACCCGCATCTTCGGGCCGGTGGTGCGTGAGCTGCGCGCCCGCCGCTACATGAAGATCATCTCCCTGGCTCCGGAGGTGCTGTGATGGCTGCGAAGATCCGTAAGGGCGATCGCGTCCAGGTTCTCACCGGCAAGGATAAGGGCAAGCGCGGCGAAGTGCTGCAGGTCCTTCCCGAGGCCGGGCGTGCGCTCGTGCAGGGCATCAACATGGTCAAGCGCCATGCCAAGGCCCAGGGCATGAACCAGCCGGGCGGCATCCAGGAGAAGGAGGCGTCGATCAACCTCTCCAACCTGGCGCTGATCGATCCGAAGAGCGACAAGCCGACCCGCGTCGGCTTCCGTATGGACGGTGACAAGAAGGTCCGGGTGGCGAAGGCCTCCGGCGAGGTGATCGCATGAGCGACACGCAGGAGAAGGGCGCGAACGTGGCTGCCGAGCAGCCGCGCCTGCAACAGGAATACTTCGCGACCATTCGCAAGGCCCTGATGGACGAGTTCGGTTACAAGAACCCGATGGAGGTTCCGAAGCTGGAAAAGATCGTCATCAACATGGGCGTCGGTGAAGCCGCGGGCGACCAGAAGAAGCTGGACGCCGCCGTGGCGGAGTTGACCGTCATCGCCGGCCAGAAGCCGGTGAAGACCAAGGCGAAGAAGGCGATCGCGGGCTTCAAGATCCGCGAGGGCCAGGCGATCGGCACGAAGGTGACGCTGCGGCGTGCCCGGATGTACGAGTTCCTGGACCGCCTGGTCACGATCGCGCTGCCGCGCGTGCGCGACTTCCGTGGTGTTTCGGGCAAGGGTTTTGACGGCCGTGGCAACTATGCCATGGGCCTGAAGGAGCAGATCATCTTCCCCGAAATCGCCTACGACAAGGTCGACGCGATCCGCGGCATGGACATCGTCTTCGTCACGACGGCGAAGACGGACAAGGAAGCCAAGGCCCTGCTCAAGGGCTTCCAGCTTCCCTTCGTCAACTGATCTTGGAAAACCGCCCCACCGGCCTAGTAAGCCGGCGTCGGGCAGGTTCCGGAGGATACTGATCGAATGGCCAAGACTTCGTCAGTCGAGAAGAATAACCATCGCATTCACCTGGCCAAGGCGCACGCTGCGAAGCGCGCGGCCCTGAAGAAGGTTGTGATGGATCGCGAGCTTCCGGTGGAGGACCGCTTCGAGGCGACGATCAAGCTGGCGCAGCTGCCGCGCAACGGTGCGAAGAACCGCATCCGCCTGCGTTGCGAGCTGACCGGCCGTCCCCGCGGCAACTACCGCAAGTTCAAGCTGAGCCGGAACATGCTCCGTGAGCTGGCTTCAAGCGGGCAGATTCCCGGCCTCACCAAGGCCTCGTGGTAAGGGAGGGAAGCACAAATGCAGCTTTCCGATCCGTTGGGTGACATGCTCACCCGCATCCGCAACGGCCAGCGTGCTCGTCATGCACGTGTCGTTTCCCCCGCCTCCCGGCTCCGTTCGGATGTTCTGGATGTGCTGAAGCGCGAGGGTTACATCCGCGCCTGGCGCGCTGAGGAGCTCCGTCCCGGCATCAAGGTTCTCGACATCGAGCTGAAATATGCCGAGGGCGAGCCGGCCATCAAGGAGATCACCCGCGTGTCCAAGCCGGGCCGCCGGGTCTACTCCAAGATTAAGGAATTGCCGAAGTACTATAACGGTCTCGGCATCTCCATCCTCTCCACGCCCCGTGGCGTGATGAGCGACCTCGAGGCCCGCGCCGCCAATGTTGGCGGCGAGGTCCTCTGCCGCGTGTTCTGAGGAGGGCAGAGGAATGTCTCGCGTTGGCAAATATCCGGTGAAGGTTCCGTCGGGCGTGACCGTCACGCTCGAGGACCGCACCGTGGTGGCCAGGGGCAAGCTCGGCGAGCTGCGCCTGCCGCTGAAGGACAGTGTTGACGTCACCATCGCTGATGGTGAGGTCGCCGTGGCGCCGCGTGGCGACGATCGCACGGCCCGGACGATGTGGGGCACAACGCGCTCCCTCATCGATGGGATGGTGACGGGCGTTTCGACGGGCTTCACGAAGTCCATGGAGATCACCGGCACGGGTTATCGCGCAGCGGTGCAGGGGAAGGAGCTGGTGCTCAACCTCGGCTACAGCCACGAGATCCGTTACGCGATCCCCGAGGGCATCAAGATCACGACCGAGCGCCCCACGGCGATCAGGGTCGAGGGCGCTGATAAGCAGCGCGTCGGTCAGGTGGCGGCGGAGATCCGGGCGTATCGTGGTCCCGAGCCCTATAAGGGCAAGGGCATCAAGTACGATAACGAGACGATCCTCCGGAAGGAGGGTAAGAAGAAGTAATGGCCAGCAAGCTCGCACTGCAGCAGCGCCGTCGTTCGCGGACGCGCTACCAGATCAAGCTGAAGGGTGGCGGGCGCGTGCGCCTATCCGTCCATCGCTCGGGCCGGCACATCTACGCCCAGGTGATCGACGACGCGGCGGGCCACACGCTCGCCGCGGCCTCCACCCTGGAGAAGACTGTGCGCGAGGGCAGCCGGACCGGCGCCGACCTCGACGCGGCGTCGGCCATCGGCAAGCTGGTGGCGGAGCGTGCTCTCGCCGCCGGCGTGACCGAGGTGGTCTTCGACCGCGGTCCCTATCTCTACCATGGCCGGGTCAAGGCCCTGGCGGACGGCGCCCGCGAGGGCGGGCTGTCGTTCTGAGGAGCTGAGGAATGGCATACGCACCGCGTTCCAACGCGCCGCGTCCGGGCGGTGAGGGCGGCGACGCCGACCGCCGCCGCGGCCGTGGCCGCCGCGATGACAACCGCGACAACCGCGGCGGTGATCGCGAGAACGACGAGTTCAAGGACAAGCTCGTCACCATCAACCGCGTCGCCAAGGTCGTGAAGGGCGGCCGGCGCTTCTCCTTCGCCGCCCTTGTGGTGGTCGGGGATGAGAAGGGCCGGGTCGGCTGGGGCGCCGGCAAGGCGCGTGAGGTGCCTGAGGCGATCCGCAAGGCGACGGAGCGGGCCAAGCGTGGCCTGATCCGCGTGCCGATGCGCGAGGGCCGCACCCTGCACCATGACGTGATCGGCGAGTTCGGCGCCGGCCGCGTGATCCTGCGCGCGGCTCCGGCCGGCACGGGCATCATCGCCGGTGGCCCGATGCGCGCCGTGTTCGAGGTCCTGGGCATGGGCGACGTTGTCGCCAAGTGCACCGGCACCACGAACCCGCACAACATGGTCAAGGCGACCTTCGCCGGCCTGGCCCGCTGCACCTCCCCCCGGGCGGTGGCTGCGCGTCGTGGCAAGAAGGTGGCCGACCTCCTGCCGAGCTCGCGCGGTGGCGACGCCGCCAATGCCTCCGGTACGGCGTCGTCCACGGAGACGGCCAATGTCTGAATCGGCGAAGAAGACGGTGAAGGTGACCCAGATCGGGTCGCCCATCGGCCGCAAGCCCGGTCAGCGCGAGACGCTGATCGGTCTCGGTCTCAACAAGCTGCACCGGTCGCGTGAGCTTGAGGACACCCCTGCCGTGCAGGGCATGATCCGCAAGGTCGCGCACCTGGTGAAGGTGGGCTGAACCATGAAGCTCAATGAGTTGCGCGACAACGAGGGTGCCCGCCCGAAGTTCAAGCGCATTGGCCGGGGCATCGGCTCTGGCAAGGGCAAGACTGGTGGTCGCGGCGTCAAGGGCCAGAAGGCCCGGACTGGCGTGTCGCTGAACGGCTTCGAGGGTGGTCAGCTTCCGCTGTATCGCCGTCTGCCGAAGCGCGGCTTCCACAACCTGTTCCGCAAGGAATACGCCGTCATCAACCTTGGTGCGCTCGATAAGGCGCTCGAGTCTGGTGCGCTCCCGGCGGGCGAGACGGTGGACGAGGCGGCGCTGGTGAAGGCCGGGCTGGTCCGCATTGGCAAGAAGGCGGGCGTCCGCCTCCTGGCCAAGGGCGCGATTACCCGCCCAGTAACCGTTTCGGTGGCCGGTGCTTCCGCCGCGGCCATCGCGGCGGTCCAGGCGGCTGGCGGCAGCGTCACGGTGCGCGACGCCGTGGCCGAGGAAGCGCCGGCGGCTTGATCGCTGCTGCTGCGACCTCTACCTGACCTGATGTAGTGTGCTGCGGCGCCGCGGGCTCT
>DATCMG010000493.1:0-3194 GCA_036563555.1 Roseomonas sp.
ACCCGTCCCTCAACTTCGATACGCGCCTTTACCTCATCGACAATCCGGATGTGCGCCAGTCCGGGATCAACCCGCTGGAGCACTACCTGCTCTACGGCCAGGCCGAAGGCCGCGGCACCTCAATGGCCGTCGGCGAGCGGATCGAAAGCGGCTTCGACGCGCAATACTACCTCATGGCCAACCCTGACATCGCGCGCTCGGGCCAGGATGCCTTCTCCCATTTCACCAATTTGGGCTGGCGGGAGGGCCGCCAGCCCGACGCCTATTTCGACACGGCGGCCTATCTCGCCCGCAACGCCGATGTCGCCATGGCCGGCCTCAATCCTTTGACCCACTACATGAATTTCGGCTGGAAGGAGGGGCGAGACCCCTCATCACGCTTCGACACCTCGCAGTATCTCGATACCTACCGTGACATCGCCATGCTGGGGCTGAATCCTCTGCAGCATTATCTGGAATACGGAATCTACGAGCATCGCCAGACATTCGCCGACGGCATCCTCGACTAGCACCCCGGCCGGGGCGGCGCCGCCTTAAGCGGACCGCCGCGCCCGGACCAGCGGCCTGTCGGTGTCCCCGGCCAGCAGCGCCTCCAGCATCGCCCGGTCCGGCGTCTTCCCGTCCCGCGCCCGCAGCGCGCCCGCCGCTGAGGCAAAGCGCAACGCGTCCTCGGTCGCCTGCCCCTCCGCGATCGCGAGCGCATAAGCACCGTGGAACACATCACCCGCGCCCGTGGTGTTCGTCGCCTCCACCGGGAAAGCCGGCCGCGTGGCGGCCTTCTCCATCTCCGGCGTGCGCCACAGCGTCCCCCGCTCGCCCAGCGTCACGGCTGCCAGCTTCAGCGGCCCCGCCTTCAGCGCCCGCGCCAACCCCTCCTCGGGCGGCACGCCCGGCGCGAAGATCGACAGCCCGGTCTTGGCGAAGATCGCATGGTCCGTCAGCGGCACGAGTTGCCGCAGCACCCGCTCCTCGCTCTTCTCGGCATCCATGGCGCTCGGCAGCCCGCGCTCGCGTGCCGCCCGGAACGCCACCTCGGCCGCCTCCGGCCAGCGCGGATCGCAGAGCAGCGCCCCCGCCTCCGCCAGCCGGTCCAGCGGCAGGCCCGAGGGGTCGGAGGGCAGCCGCTCCCCCCGATAGGTCACGATGCTCCGCTCCCCCACCTTGTCCACGATCACGGCGGAAAGCGGCGTCCGCGCGCCTTCGGCCAGGATCAGGCCCCCAGCATCCACGCCCTCCGACTCCAGCGCGTGCTTCAGCTCCTCCCCCGCCTCGTCGCGCCCCACGCGGCCCCAGAACACGGCAGCCCCGCCCAGCCGCACCACCGCGATGGCCGCATTCGCCGCCATCCCGCCCACGCTCATCGCATAGCCCCGGGCCGTGGTCTTGGAGGGCGGTGGCTCCACCTCGTCCACGCGGAAGGTATGGTCGGTCACCACCTGCCCGACGCAGACCACCACCGCCTTCTTCGCAGTCCCCCCGGAACCCCCCATCGAACCCATGCGCGACCCCTCATCCCTGCCCGGCTGGCTCGCCGCGCGAATCCTGCACATCCGGCCCGATGTGATGGTGATCGACAAGCCGGCCGGCCTGCCCCTCGATCCCGGCCGCGCGAGTGGCCCCGGCCGCGCCAGTGGCCCCGGCCGCGCCAGTGGCCCCTCCGGCCGTGCCGGCACCCGCGGGGGCAACGCCAGCCTCGCCGATTGGCTGCCCCTGCTGCAGCTCGGAAAGCGCCACCTGCCCCAGCCCGCCCACCGGCTGGACACCGACACCGCCGGCTGCCTCGTCCTCGGCCGCACGAAACCGGCCCTCGCCGCCCTCGGCGCCCTCTTCGCCGAGCGCCGAGCCCAGAAGACCTATTGGGCCATCGTCGCCGGCCGCCCGAAGGCCGATCACGGCATCCTCGACGCCCCGCTCCGCAAGACCAGCACCCGCGCCGCCGGCTGGCGCATGGAGTCGCATCCCGAAGGCCAGCCCGCCCGCACCGCCTGGCGCGTCCTCGGCACGATGGAAGGCGAAGCGGGCCGCCTCGCCTGGCTGGAACTCCGCCCCACCACCGGCCGCACCCACCAGCTGCGGATCCATTGCACCCTGCTCGGCTGCCCGATCCTCGGGGATCCGCTCTATGGCACGCCCGATCCGGCCGGGATGCATCTCCTCGCCCGCGCCATCGCCCTGCCGCTCGAACCGCCGCTTGCCGCAACGGCGCCGGTCCCACCCGGCATGGCACCCGCCTTCGCCCGCTGCGGCGCCCCAGCCGAGGGCAGCACGGCCACACGCCACCCCCCCGCCTCGCCAAGCCCCGGCCCACACGTCACGAAGGTTTGACGACCCCTCCCCGACCCTGCCAAACGTCGCGCTCCGAGGACGGAGAGCGATGCCGGAGGGCCACCAAATCAATCGCCTTCTCTCCGCCACCGGCGAGGCAGATGGCGAGGCACCCGCCGGACCGGATGGTAAGCTGCCGCCGCATCGCTGGACCTTCAGCCAGCGTCTCGCGCTGGTCTATGGCGGCGTCTCCCTCGTCATCCTCCTCTGCGCCGGCGCCTTCACCTGGTGGCAGGCCTCCCTCCTCTCCGCCCGGAACGAGGAGCTGGCGATCGTCGAGACGCGGCGCATGGCCGAACATGTCGGCAGCGCGCTCACCCAGGCCCGCCAGGGCATCTCGGTCCTCGCGGCCGCCGACCCCATGGAGCGCGGGCCGGAAGCGTGCAGCGCGCTGCTGAACGCCGCCCACCTCACCATGGACGCCATCGTCCGCCACCTCTTCGTGATCAGCGCCAACGACCGCGTCACCTGCTCCACCCTGCCCACCGCCATCGGGCGGCCGGTCTTCAGCAGCGTCGTCCGCACGACCGAGCTGACGGGACGCCCGGTCATCGGAGTGCTCGGCGAATCCATCTTCGGCCTGGGCCAGTCGATCGGCGTCGGCCACCCGCTGCGCCAGGATGGCCGGCCCGACGGCGCCGTCGCCGCCGCCGTGGCAGTCGAGGAGTTGCGCGCCGCCGTCAGCCAGCACCTCCCCAGGATCGAAGGCCTTCGCGTCTGGCTGCTCGACTCCGCGGGAAGCAGCACGAGCCTCGTCGGCCCCCACCAACCCCTGCCCCCGCTGCCGGACGCCCTGCATGCCTCCCTCATCGCGCCCGAGCGCGTGGATGCCGGCATCGCCACCGACAAGGGCCAGTTCCTCATCCAGG
>DATCMG010000497.1:0-9208 GCA_036563555.1 Roseomonas sp.
CCTGCAGCACGTTCGGCAGGTATTTGGTCAGCAGCCGCGCCATCACGTCGATACCGCCCGCGGGCGGGTAGGGGACGATGACCTCGATGGGCCGCCCGGCCGGCCAGGCGGCCTGGGCGAGGGCGGGGCGCGCGCCCGAGAAGGGGGCCAGCGCGGCGCCGGCCAGGATGGCGCCCGTCAGGCTGCGGCGAGTGGTCATGGTGGTCCTCCGATTCCTGGCGCGTGGGGATTCTTGCCGTGCTGTCTCCACCGCAACCGGCCCGGCCGCAAGCCCTGCCACACGGGTCGGCCCGTGGCGCGCGTCCTGCTAGGCTGGGCTGCACGCCCATTCGCGGGAGGACCGATTTGCCCCAGCCCAAACCGGCCAAGCAGCGCGCCGACGCCGCCCTTGTGGAGCGTGGCCTCGCCGAGAGCCGCACCCGCGCCCAGGCTCTGATCCTGGCGGGCAAGGTGTTCAGCGGGGAGCGGCGAATCGAAAAACCCGGCCAGGAATTGCGGGAGGGCGACGCGCTCGAGGTGCGCGGCCAGGACCATCCCTGGGTCAGCCGTGGCGGGCTGAAGCTGGCGCATGGGCTGGAGGCCTTCGGGCTGAGCCCCGCAGGCCGCGTCTGCATCGATGTCGGCGCCTCCACCGGCGGCTTCACCCATGTGCTGCTGCATCACGGCGCGGCGAAGGTCTATGCGGTGGATGTAGGGCATGGGCAGCTCGCCTGGACCCTGCGCAACGACCCGCGCGTGGTGGTGCTGGAACGGGTGAACGCCCGCTTCCTCGACGCCTCCCATGTGCCGGAGCCCGTTGGGGCCGTGGTCTGCGACGCGTCCTTCATCGGTCTCGCGACGGTGCTGCCCGCGGCCCTGGCGCTGACGGCGCCGGGGGCCTTCGCGGTCGCGCTGATCAAGCCGCAATTCGAGGCGGGGCCGGGGATGGTGGGAAAGGGCGGCGTGGTGCGCGACCCCAATGTGCACCGCGCCGTCTGCGCCCGGGTGAAGGCCTGGTGGTCGGGGCTACCGGGCTGGTCGGTGCTGGGAATCTCCGAGAGCCCGATCACCGGGCCCGAGGGCAACAAGGAATTCCTGATCGGCGCCCGGCGTGCCTGATCAGATGGGCTAGCGAGTGGCGGGAACCGGCGTGGCGCGGTCCGAAAGGCGGCCCGCCAGGGTCCAGACCCGCTCCGGGTCCATACGCACATCGGGGTCGTTCAGGAGCCGGTCGAGTTCGGCCAGGGCCTTCTCCATCTCTGCTTCCGTCATAGAAACCCCGTCATCTTGCAGTGCAGCATGCACTTAAACCGACAGCTAAGACAAAGGTTTCCTGACCTTAATCACCGCTTGGTTATCTATCACGTCGAAACAAGGGCGGGCAGCAGGGCGGTCTCACGCGCATGGGGACGGGCTGGATTGCGGAAGCGCAGCTCGCCGTCAGGCACCGCATCCGGCGGCGCCATCCCGAACATCTCCATGCGGGAGGCGCAGGACACCGTGGACACGCCACGCGCCTCGGGGGTTGTCAGGAACCGGCGTACGGCGCCCTCCAGCTCCATCCGGTCGCGCAGGCCTCGCCATTCCTGACGGCCGAGATCATCCAGGAACATCGCCAGGATCGCGGGGCGCTCGCCGCCGAAGCGGCTGGATGCGGCCACCATGCGGCGGCAGACTGCCTGGGCGATGTCGCTCGCCTGCCCCGCACGCGCGGCGAGGACGAGGATGTTGCCGTTGCCCTGCGCCACGGCGAGATGCGCCTCGGGCCCGAACAGCGCCCGCAGGGCGGTGGCCGGTACCGCGGCCTGGGCACCCGCCAGCATCAGCGGATCAAGCTTCAACACGGCATCCGCCGCCGAATCCTGGCGCCGGCGGTCGCGCAGCATCTCGATGATGCGGCGCTGGAGCGTGGCGACATCCAGCGCGTCGCGCTTCAGCCCATCCGGCAGGGTCATTTTCAGCACGTAGCGGCCGGGATGGGTGGCGAGCCAGGTCTGCAGGTCGGGGTTGATCCCGTCCACGAAGGCGCACCAGTCGCCGCGAAGCAGCGGGCGCCCCTCCTCGGCCGAAACGGTCTCGCAGACCACCTCCGCCTCGCAGTCGCCGCGGGCGATGACGAGGTCGTGCGGCGTGCCTTCGGTCAGGCCCGTGAAGCGCACCTCGAAGCCGCGTGCCCGGTGCAGGGCCGCGACCCGCAGCAAGTGGAAAAGAGGAATGAGATTCGCCTCGCCGGTCAGGCCGGAGAGGATGAGGGTCCGCAACCGCTTCCGGGGATCGGCGGGAAGGCTGTCGGCCAGGCGAACCGCCTCCCGCGCATAGGAGAGAAGCTGCCGCTCGGCCATGCTGGCAACGGCCAGGGCCCTGGGCGCGGAAAGCCGCTGCAGCGTGAGTTCGAGCGCGTGCCGCTCCTGCACCGCCCGGCCGGTGAGGGAGGGAGAGGCGGCGCGCCGGCCGATCTCCTCCATGCGGGCCTGCCAACGCCTGGCGCCGGCGAGGCCCAGGAAGCCGGCGAGGACCTTCGGATCGGCCGTGTCGGCCGCGGCGTCAGGAATCGGCATTGGGCGGTCACCTCAGGGTGGCCCTCCGAATAACCGAGTGTTCCAGTCGGATAAAGCTCGTCCCGATCAGTTTCTCGGGAGGCGGGTGGTCGTGGGGGCGTCCGGCACCTGCGCCCGGTGGCGCAAGAGCGCATCGGCCAGAACGCAGGCCATCATCGCCTCGCCCACCGGCACCGCGCGGATGCCGACGCAGGGGTCGTGGCGGCCCTTGGTGATCAGCTCCCGTTCCTGCCCATGGCGGTCCACGGTGCGGCGGGCGACGAGGATGGAGGAGGTGGGCTTCACCGCGAAACGCGCGACCACCGGCTGGCCCGTGGAGATGCCACCCAGGACGCCGCCGGCATGGTTGGCCAGGAAATCCACGGTGCCGTCGGGGGCCATGCGCATCTCGTCGGCATTGTCCTCGCCGGTCAGGGCCGCGGCGGCGAAGCCCTCGCCGATCTCGACGCCCTTCACGGCGTTGATCGACATGAAGGCGGCCGCGATCTCGGCGTCCAGCTTGCCGTAGATCGGCGCGCCCAGGCCGGGGGGGATGCCCTCCGCGACCACCTCGACGACCGCGCCGACGCTCGATCCGGCTTTGCGGAGCGCAAGGAGCATTTCCTCCCAGCGGGCAGCGGCCTGGCGGTCCGGGCAGAAGAAGCCGTTCTCTCCCACCGCGGCCCAGTCCCAGTTCGACCGGTCCACGGTATCACCGCCCATGGCGACGAGCGCGCCGCGGATGGTCACGCCCGAGCCCAGGACCTTGCGCGCCACAGCCCCGGCCGCGACCCGCATCGCCGTCTCCCGCGCCGAGGAGCGCCCGCCGCCGCGATAATCCCGCACCCCGTATTTCAGGTGATAGGCAAGGTCGGCATGGCCGGGACGAAAGCTGTCCGCGATCTCGCCATAATCGCGCGAGCGCTGGTCCTTGTTTTCTATAATCAAGGAGATGGGCGTGCCGGTTGTCAGCCCCTCGAAGGTGCCGGAGAGGATGCGGACCTCATCCGGCTCCTGGCGCTGGGTGACGAATTTGGATTGGCCGGGACGGCGGCGGTCGAGCCAGGGCTGGATGTCGGACTCGGTCAGCGAAAGCCCGGGTGGGCAGCCATCGACCACGCCGCCAATAGCCGGGCCATGGCTTTCGCCCCAGGTGGTGACGCGGAAGAGATGGCCGAAGCTGTTGTGCGACATCGCGGGGAGCCGCGTTCAGCTCTTCTCGATCGTCATGTCCGGCGCGTCCGGATGCTTCATGCCGATGATGTGGTAGCCGCAGTCCACATGATGCACCTCACCCGTCACCCCGCCCGAGAGCGGGGAGAGGAGGTAGAGCCCGGCGCCGCCGACCTCATCCAGCGCCACGTTGCGCCGCATTGGCGAGTTGTACTGGTTCCACTTCAGGATGTAGCGGAAATCCCCGATGCCGCTGGCCGCCAGGGTCTTGATCGGACCGGCCGAGACGGCGTTCACGCGGATGCCGGCATCGCCGAGATCGGCCGCCATGTAGCGCACGCTGGCTTCCAGCGCGGCCTTGGCCACGCCCATCACATTGTAATGCGGCGTCCAGCGCTCGGCACCGAGATAGGAAAGGGTGAGCAGCGATCCGCCCGGCTTCATCATCGCCGCCGCCCGGCGCGAGACCGAGACGAAGGAATAGCAGGAGATGTCCAGCGCCTGGAGGAAGGCCTCCTTCGGCGTGTCCAGGTAGCGCCCGCGAAGATATTGCTTGTCGGCGAAGCCGATCGCATGGACGAGAAAGTCGATCCCGTCCCAGCGCTCGCGGACCTTGTCGAAGGCGGCATCGATCGCGGCCTCATCGGACACGTCGCAGGGAACCAGCATGTCCGAGCCGACGCTGGCCGCCAGCGGCCGCACGCGCTTCTCCAGCGCCTCTCCCTGATAGGTGAAGGCGACCTCCGCCCCCTGCGCGGCCACGGCCTGGGCGATGGCCCAGGCGATGGAACGGTCATTGGCGACGCCCATGATGATGCCGCGGCGCCCCTGCATTAGCGTGCCCCTGGCGGGCAGGGAGGCAGCATCGGCCACGGGCTTGGCGTCTTCCATGGGGCTTCCTCCGGTCAGGCGGGCATCGGTTGCGACGGGCGGGGAGGGGTGGCACACCGGATGCAACCGAACAAGGGGCCGCACGCATGAGCCTGACCACCGAGGTCCCCGCTGGCGAGGCCTACGCCGCCGGCATCCCCGATGCCGCCGAGCCTTTTGGCCTGTTCGAGGCCTGGTTCGCCGATGCTGTCGCGCGTGAGCCCAACGATCCCAATGCCATGTGCCTGGCCACCACCACGGCGGATGGCTGGCCCTCGGCCCGCATGGTCCTGCTCAAGGGGCGGGACGAGAAGGGCTTCGTTTTCTACACCAATGAGGAAAGCCGGAAGGGCGGCGAGCTTCTCTCCAACCCGCGTGCGGCCCTGTGCTTCCACTGGAAGTCGCTTCGCAGGCAGGTAAGGGTGGAAGGGACGGTGGAGCGGGTGACCGCGGCCGAATCCGACGCCTACTACGCCTCCCGTTCGCGCGGCTCCCGCATCGCCGCCGCTGCCTCCGAGCAGTCCCGCCCCCTGGCCACGCGCGCCGAGTTCGAGCGCCGCGTGGCCGAGCTGGAAGCCCGCCACCCCGGCGAGACCGTGCCGCGCCCTTCGCATTGGGGCGGCTTCCGCGTGCTGCCCATCCGCATCGAGTTCTGGCAGGACATGCCCTTCCGCATGCATGACCGGCTGGTCTTCGAGAGGGCCGGGGAAGGGTGGAGCACCGGGCGCCTCTACCCTTGAGCCACGGCCCGTGAGCATCCCGGCCGGGCAGGCCGGGGCGGCGGCGCTGCTGGCACGGCTGACGGGCGGGGTGCCGCCGGTGGAAACCCATATCTCGGCCGTCTTCGTCGGCCCCTCGCGCGTGCTGAAGCTGAAGAAGGCGGTGAATCTCGGCTTCCTCGACTTCTCCACGCCCGAGGCGCGGCGGCGCTACACGAAACGCGAGCTGGCCCTGAACGCGCCCGCCGCGCCGGAACTCTACCGTGCCGTGCACGGCATCCCGGCCTCGTCGGACCGGCTGGTGGCGCCTGATGATCCGGCGGCGGTGGAATGGGCGCTGGAAATGGCTCCCGTCCCACCGGAGGACTTCCTGGACGCCATCGCGACGCGGGGTGGCCTGGATACCGCGATGCAGGATGCGCTGGGTGACGTGGTGGTGGCGCTGCGTGGCACCTATCCGGCCGCGGCGCCGGGCGCGGACCCCGTCGCGCAGTTCAGCGCCGTGCTGCGCGGCAATGCGCGCGCGGCCTTCGCCTCCGGGCTCGATCCGGGGCGGGTGATCGCCTGGCGGCGCGCTGCCGGACATTGCCTGCAGCACCTCGGGCCGCTGTTGCGCGCGCGGGCGGCCGAGGGACGGATCCGGCGCTGCCATGGCGACCTCCATCTCGGCAACCTGCTCCTGTGGAAGGGCAGGCCAACCCCCTTCGACGCGCTGGAGTTCGACGAGGCGCTCGCCACCATCGACACGGGCTACGACCTCGCCTTTCTGCTCGCGGACCTGATGCGGCGCTGCGGCCGCGCGGCCGCCTGCCGGCTGCTGAACCGCGCGGTGGCGGTTGGGGATGATGCGGGGTTGGTCGCGGCGCTGCCGCTCTGGCTATCCTCCCGCGCGCTGATCCGGGCGCATTGCCTTGCGCGGACGGCGGGGCAGGAGGAGGGGGCACAGGCCTTCCTGGCCGATGCCGAGTCCTGCCTCGCCCCGCCGCCGCCCAGGCTGATCGCGGTGGGCGGGTTGCAGGGAACGGGCAAGACCCGGCTGGGGCGTGCCCTCGCGCCCCGCTTCGGCGCGGCTCCCGGCGCCCTGCACCTGCGCAGCGACGAAATCCGCAAGCGTCTCGCGGGCGTCGCGCCCGAGGCATCGCTGCCGCCCGATTCCTACACCGAGGCCGCGAGCGACGCCGTGCACGAGGCCCTGTTCCGCGATGCCGCCGCCGCGCTGCGCGGCGGTCATTCGGTCATTGCCGACGCCGCCTTCCTCGATCCCGCGCGCCGCGCCGGGATCGAGGCGGTGGCGCGCGCGGCCGGCACTCCCTTCACCGGCCTGTGGCTCGACGCTCCGATCGAGTTGCTGCGCGCGCGCATCGCCGCGCGGCGGGGCGATGCCTCGGACGCCACGGTGGCGGTGCTGGAGCACTCGGCCACCCGGCCGCTGGGCGATATTACCTGGAACCGCATCGACGCCTCGGGTGACCCCCTGGCAGCGGCTCTTGAGGCAGCCCACCTCGAATCGTGCTAGACGGAATCGTGCCCCGCCGGAATCGGCGGGGCGTGGGGGAGGGGCAAGGCTTCCCTTCCACCGGACCACGACGGGAGCACCGCCGACATGGCCTACCGCCGCATTCTTCTGCCCCTGACCGGCACCGCCGCAGGCGAGGCCGCGTTGCACACCGCCGTCATGACCGCACGCATCTGGCACAGCCACGTCCATTGCATTCATGTCCGCGTGGATGCGCGCGATGTCGCGCCGCTGGCGGGCGAGGGCCTGTCGGGCGCCATGATCGAGGAGATGATGGCCGCGACCGAGCGCGAATCCGGCGACCGCGCCAGCCGCGTGCAGGCGCTGTTCGAGCGCTTCGTGAACGGGAAGGACGTGGTGCTGGCCTCCAGCGCCGAGGCCGCCGAGAAGGCCGATGCCGCCACCCTCTCCTTCGCTTCCGTCGCGGGGCGGGAGGAGGATCTGGTGGCGCAGGAATCGCGCCTCTACGACATGGCGGTCGTGCCGCATCCGGATTCGCGGGAGGACGTCTCCTCCTCCGACGCGCTGCACGCCATCCTGTTCGACAGCGGCCGCCCCGTGCTGATCGCGCCGCGCCTGCCGCCCGAGACCATCGGCACCCGCGTCTGCTGCGCCTGGAACGGCACGGCGGAGAGCGCGGCCGCCATCGCCGCTGCCTTGCCCTGGCTGCACCGCGCCGAGGCCGTCCGCATCCTGCACAGCAAGGACTACCAGCGGCGCGGGCCGGACGTGAAGGGCATCCTCTCCTATCTCCGCTGGCACAACATCACGGCCGAGGCGGTGGAGTTCTCGCCCGTGACGCGCGAGGTCGGCGCCGGACTGCTCGGCGCCGCGCGCGACTTCGGCTCGGACCTGCTCTGCATGGGTGCCTACAGCCATTCGCGCATTCGCCAGCTTATCCTGGGTGGCGTCACCCGGCATGTGCTGGAGAATGCCGATATGTCCGTGATGATGTGCCGCTGACGCGCGCGGATTAGCTCAGGAGGCGGCGGCCTCGATCTCCTCCCGCCGCATCTCGAGTTCCAGCCAGCGCTCCTCCGCCGCCGCCAGGGCCGCCTGGCGCTGCGTGAGAAGTTCGGTCGCCTTCGCGAAGCGCCCGGCGTCGCGCGCGTAGAGCTGCGGGTCGGCCAGGATCTCGTTCAGCTTCGCGATCTCGGCCGAGAGTTTCTCCATCTCGGCCGGAAGCGTCTTCAGGGCCTGCCGTTCCGCCATGGTCAGGCGGGCGCGGGCCGCCACGGGGGCCGGCGCGGCTTCAGCCACGCGCCTGGACGCCGTGACCGGCGGCGCCTCGCCGGCGCGGGCCCGCACGCCATGGCCGCGCTGCGCCACCATGTCGGAATAGCCACCCGCGTAATCCTGCCAGCGCCCGTCGCCCTCATAGGCGATCAAGCTGGTTGCCACGCGGTCCAGGAAGTCGCGGTCATGGCTCACCACCAGCACCGTGCCGGGGTAGTCCGCGATCATCTCCTGCAGCAGGTCGAGCGTCTCGAGGTCGAGGTCGTTGGTCGGCTCGTCCAGCACGAGGAGGTTGCTCGGGCGCGCCATGGCGCGGGCCAGCATCACCCGCGCCCGCTCGCCGCCCGAGAGCACGCCGAGCGACGTGCGCGCCTGCTCCGGCAGGAAGAGGAAGTCCTTCATGTAGCCGACCACGTGGCGCGGCGTGCCGCCGACATGCACCATGTCGCCGCGGCCCTCGGTCAACGCGTCCGAGAGGGTCATGGAATCGTCGAGGCTCGCCCGGCGCTGGTCGAGGGTGACCATCTCGATCCCGGTGCCAAGCCGCACCTCCCCGGAATCGGGGGGCAGCACGCCGGTCAGCATGTTCAGCAGCGTCGTCTTGCCGGCGCCGTTCGGGCCGACGATTCCCACCCGGTCCCCGCGCAGGATGCGGACCGAGACGTCCCGGACCACGGCGCGGCCATTAAAGGATTTCGCGATGCGCTCGGCCGAGACGACCTGGCTGCCGGAGCCATCCGCCTCGCTGGCCGCGAGCCGGACCCCGCCCTGGGGGCCGCGCCGCTGCCGATGCTTCTCCCGCAGCGCCTGCAATTCACCGACGCGCCGCATGTTGCGCTTGCGCCGGGCCGTGACGCCGTAGCGCAGCCAGTGCTCCTCCCGCACGATCTCGCGGGCCAGCTTGTGGGCGTCGCGCTCCTCCTCCTCCAGCACCTGGTCGCGCCAAGCCTCGAAATGGGCGAAGCCCTGCTCCAGCCGCCGTGTCGTGCCGCGGTCAAGCCAGACCATGGCGCGGGAGAGCGATTCCAGGAATCGCCGGTCATGGCTGATCAGGACCATGGCCGCGCGCATCCCGGCCAGCTCCGATTCCAGCCATTCGATCGCCGGGAGATCGAGGTGGTTGGTCGGCTCATCCAGCAGCAGGATATCGGGGGAGGGGGCGAGGACCGCCGCCAGCG
>DATCMG010000500.1:0-4412 GCA_036563555.1 Roseomonas sp.
ATCGCGAGCTGCGCGACGTCGGCACGAATGATTTCAGTGCCTTTGGCGCCTGCACCTCGTTGTATCGAATCCATCACCCCGAGGCGACGGTGGCCGAGGCGCGCCGGCTTGTGGCCGAGTGGATCGACCATCATGTCGTACGTGCCGACCCCGGCCCGACGCCGGGATGCGAGTGCGACTGACGGTTTGAGCGCGGGCGCACGGCGCGCCCGATGATCGGCCGGCCGGGGACGACCCCGGCAGCTTCCTGACCATGCCGGGACGGCCCGGCCCCATCTTGAGGGGGCCGTGACATGGCCTGGATTTATCTTATCCTTGCGGGTTTGCTCGAAATCCTCTGGGCCTTTGGCATGAAGGCCTCCGAAGGCTTCACGCGCCCCGGCTGGACCGTCGTGACCATCATTGGCATGGCGGCCAGCGTTGGCCTGCTGGCGCTTGCCATGCGGAGCCTGCCGCTGGGCACGGCCTATGCCATCTGGACCGGGATCGGGGCGCTGGGAGCCTTCCTGGTCGGCATCGCCGTGCTGGGAGAGGCGGTGACGCCGTTACGGATCGTCAGCGCCACGTTGATCCTGGCTGGGCTTGTGGGACTGAAGCTGGCTTCGGGCGAGTGATGCAGCCCTATCCCGAGGCGGGCGCGAAGCGGTAGGGCGCGCCCGCATTGGCCGGGTCGAGAAGCAGCCGGTGCTCCAGCGGCGGGAAGGCGCGGGAGCGGCAATCCGGCCGGTCGCAAAGGCGGCAGGACAGGCCGATCCCGACACGGGCCGAGACCAGATCGATGCCATCCGCGTAGCAGACTTCCGCCGCGCGGCCGAGTTCGCATCCCATCGCCACCACATGCACCGGTGCGGGCTCTCCCCAGCGCGTCGCTGGGTGCTCCACCGTGCGGGCGAAGCAGAGGAAGGCGGCGCCGTCCGGGAGTTCGGCGATCTGCACGACAACACGGCCTGGCGTTGCGAAAGCAGCGTGCGGGATCCAGCGCGCACAGGAGCCGCCGCCCCGCGCGAAGGGGAAGCCCGCGGCCGAGAAGCGCTTCGATACATTCCCCGCCGGATCCACCCGCAGGAAGAAGAAGGGCACGCCGCGCGCGCCTTCCCGCTGCAGGGTCGAGAGACGGTGGCAGGCCTGTTCAAAGGAGGTGGCGAAGCGCGCGGAGAGCGCCGAAACATCATGGCGAAGCTTATGCGCGGCGGCCAGGAAAGGCGCGTAGGGCATCATCACCGCGGCGGCCACGTAGTTCAGCAGGCCGATCCGCAGCATCGAGCCGGCCTCTTCGCTGGAGGGGCCGATCACGGCGATGACGCGCTCCACCACTTCGCGGGCCTCGAGCAGCGCGAGGGTGAAAGCAAGGTGGAAGGTGCGGCTCTCGCGCGGGAGAGCTTCGCTAAGGGCGAGTTGGGCTGTGGCGGCGTCGTAGCGGCGCAGCGTCGCGCCGGGTAGCACGCCAATGGTGACGGTGAGGCCGTGATGCGCGCGCAGGCGATGCGCCAGCGCGTGGTCGAGCGCGTGCGGCGAGGGATCATCCATGGTGGCGCGCAGGCTTTCGGCGGCCTCCTCCAGCGCGGGGAAGTGGTTGGCGGCGTCGTGGAACGCATCGCGCGCTTCCTCGCCCGGCAGGCGAAGCAGGCGTCCGGAGGGGAGGGAGAGGCCAGCGGAATCCTCGCGCGCCACGCGCCATGCGCGCCAGAGCGCGAGCACCGCGCGCGCCGCATCGGGGGCGGTGGCGGCCAAAGTCGCGGCCTGCTCCTCCGGAACCGCTTCGGCGCCGAGGAGGGGATCGCGGAAGACCTCGCGTAGCCCGGCTTCCAGCCGGCCCTCCGCCTGGCCTGACAGGAGCGCGAGATCGACGCCGAGCGCATCGGCCAGCTTGAAGACCAGGCTGGCCGTGACGGTGCGCTGAGCGCCCTCGATGAGGTTCATGTAGCTGCCGGAGATGCCCAGCCGCGCGGCGAGCGCGGCCTGGGTGAGGCCCCGTTCCTGCCGGAGACGCCGGACCACCCGGCCGATCATGGGACGCGCCATGATTGACAACCTTTACGGATTTTCGCCCGGGTCAGTGAAGGGCTTAACCTGTTTGCGGGGCGAAAACCCCTGAGAACCCTCGCTTTTTCGCACGGAATGTCAATCCTTCACTCATTGCAGGAGGACAGGCCATGCGCCCCATGACGAACGCCCATTTTTCTCCCGATGGCTCCGGCAGCGGCTTTCCCGCCGGGCCCGGCCGCTTCGATGGCATCCGCCGCGACTACACGCCCGGGGACGTGATGCGGCTCGCCGGCTCCTTCCGGGTGCGGCACACCCTGGCGGAGATGGGCGCCGAGCGGCTGTGGCGGCTGCTGCACACCGAGCCCTTCGTGCCCACCCTCGGCGCGCTGACGGGCAACCAGGCGCTGCAGCAGGTGAAGGCCGGGCTGAAGGCCATCTATCTCTCGGGCTGGCAGGTCGCGGCGGATGCGAACTCGGCCGGGGAGATGTATCCGGACCAATCCCTCTATCCCGTGGATTCTGTGCCGAAGGTGATCAGGCGGATCAATGCCGCGCTGCGCCGGGCCGACCAGATCGCGGTGCAGGAAGGCGGTGACGACACGCATTGGATGGCGCCGATCATCGCCGATGCCGAGGCCGGCTTCGGCGGACCGCTCAATGCCTATGAGCTGATGCGCGGCATGATCGAGGCTGGCGCCGCCGGTGTGCATTTCGAGGACCAGCTCGCTAGCGAAAAGAAGTGCGGCCATCTCGGCGGCAAGGTGCTGGTGCCGATCAGCCAGCATATCCGCACGCTGAACGCCGCGCGCCTCGCCGCCGATGTGGAGGGTGTGCCGACCGTGCTGCTCTGCCGCACCGATGCCGAAAGCGCGCAACTGCTGACGAGTGACGTGGACGAGCGCGACCGTCCCTTCATTTCGGGCGAGCGCACGCCGGAGGGCTTCTTCCGCATCAAGCCTGGCGTGGGCAAGGACTACGCCATCGCGCGCGGCCTGGCCTATGCGCCCTATGCCGACCTTCTGTGGTGGGAGACGAGCGACCCGGACCTGGAGGATGCGCGCCGCTTCGCCGAGGCCATCCACCGCGAATTCCCGGGCAAGCTGCTCGCCTATAACTGCTCACCCAGCTTCAACTGGAAGCGGAAGATGGGCGAGGCCCAGGCTGCGAAGTTCCAGGCCGAGATCGCGGCGATGGGCTACAAGTTCCAATTCATCACCCTGGCCGGCTTCCACAGCCTGAACCATTCGATGTTCACCCTGGCCAAGGGGTATCGCGAGCGCGGCATGGCGGCCTATTCCGAGCTGCAGCAGGCGGAGTTCGCCTCGGAGGCCGATGGCTACACGGCGACGCGCCATCAGCGCGAAGTGGGCGTGGGCTATTTCGACGCGGTGGCCACGGCGGCGAGCGGCGGGCGGTCCTCCACCACAGCGCTGAAGGCCTCGACCGAGGCGGCGCAGTTCCATGACGATCATGGCCCGACCCCGCGCCTTGGCGGCGAGCCAGTGGATTACGATGACGGCCTGGTCCACGAGCATAGCTGGGCCTGCGGCGAGCGCGGGGCGCCGGCGACCGCCAAATAGGCCGAAGGGGCTGCGGCGCCGCTGAGACGCCGCGGCCCCTTCTTGCTACTTCTTTTCCATGTTCCAGAAGAACTGCACGGGGGAGAGCACCATCCCCGTCAGGTTCTTCCGGTAAGCCATCGGCTGCTCGACCTTGCCGGCCGGGGCATAGGGAACCGTCTCGAAGGCGCGGCGCTCGATGCGGGCGGCAAGCGTCTTCTGCGTGTTCAGGTCGTCGCTGGCGATCCACTGGTCACGCAGGGCCTCGATCTCCGGATCGCTCGGCCAGCCGAACCAGGCCGCCGCGCCGTTGCTGCGGATCAGCGGATGCAGCGCGGGGTTCAGCACATCGGCGCCCGACCACAGGGTATGAAACACCGACCAGCCACCCGCATCGGGTGCGCCACGATTTGCGCGGCGGCCGATGAAGCTTGCCCAGTCCGTGGAGATCAGCTCCACATTCATGCCGAGGTTCTTCAGCAGCTCCTGCGTGACGAGGGACTGGTTGTAGGCGATGGACTGGTCGGCCGGGGCCAGCAGCACGACCTTCTCGTTGTTGTATCCGGCTTCGCGCAGCATCGCCTTGGCGCGGGTCATGTCGGCGCGCATGGCCTCCGCGCCGCCAGCGCTGGTGGACATCGGTGAGCCCGGGGTGAAGAAGGTCTTGGCCTCCTGATAGTAGTCGGGGCTGCCGACCACCGCCTGCATGTAGTCCTCCTGCTTCATGGCCATCATCACGGCCTGGCGCAGCTTCGGATTGTTGAAGGGCGGTTGCAGGTGGTTGAAGCGCATCAGCAGAATGAGGCCGAGCGGCACGTTCTGGATGGTGATGTTGCGGTCACGCTTGAGGACCGGCAGCAGGTCCAC
>DATCMG010000507.1:0-1995 GCA_036563555.1 Roseomonas sp.
GCTGGAGCGTGAACGCACGGGCAAGGGGCGCTGGGTCCACACCTCCTTGCTCGAGGCGATGGTGGCCATGATGGACTTCCAGGCGACACGCTGGACCATGTCCGGCGAGGTTCCGCAGCAGGCCGGGAACGACCACCCAACGACCGTGCCAACCGGGCTGTTCCATACCGCCGATGGCCTGATCAATCTTGCCGCCGGTGGTGACGAGATGTGGCGCCGCATCGTGGAGACGCTCGACATTGCCGAGGAGGCGAAAGCACCGGAACTGTCTACGGAATCCGCGCGGAAGGCCAACCGCGCGCGCGTGAATGCGGTGCTGCAGGAGAAGCTGCTGAAGGACACCAGCACCTCCTGGATCGAGAGGCTGAACCACGCCGGCGTGCCCACCGGCCCCGTCTACAACATGGACCAGGTCTTCGCCGATGCGCAGGTGAAGCATCTCGGCCTCGCCTTCCCCATCCAGCATCCTCGCCTGGGCGAGATCAATCTTGTCCGTACGCCCATCCAGATGCGGGGCGTGGCAAACCCCCGCAATCCGACGCCGGATCGCGGCGAGCACACGGCGGCGGTCCTGGCCGAGTTCGGCTTCACGCCGGAGGAGGTGGCGGCCCTCCGGAAGGAAAAGGCGTTGTGACCGCCCTGATCCATTTCAACGTCACGGCTGGCATCGCACGCCTCACCCTCGACAACCCACGCCGCCTGAATGCCATCAACGCCGAGATGTGGCAGGCCCTGCCCGCCCTGCTGGGGCGCGTGGCTGAGGATCCAGCGATCCGCGTCCTGGTCCTGGCCGGCGCAGGCGATCGCGCCTTCTGCACGGGTAACGACATCAGCGAGTTCGATACGATCCGCTCTGATCCCGAAGCCGCCGCCCGCTACAATGGCTGGCAGCGTGCGGTGGCGGAGGCGCTGCAGGGATTGGAGAAGCCGATCGTGGCCGCTATCCACGGCTACTGCCTCGGCGCCGGCCTTGAATTCGCGCTAATGGCCGATTTTCGCCTCTGCTCCGCTGATACGCGCGTCGGCATCCCCGCCGTTCGCCTCGGCCTGCCGTATAGGCTGGAGGACATCGAGAAGGTCGTTGATGTGGTCGGTCTGGCGCGGGCGCGGGAGATGGTGCTGCTCGGCCGGCAATATACTGGCGAGGAGTTGGCCGACCTGGGACTGGCAACCCATCTCCTGCCCGGCAAGGCCGCGCTTGAGGCCGCAGTTTCGGAACTGGCCGCCGAGCTGGCAGCGAACGCACCGCTGAGTCTCAGGGCGGCCAAAATCGCTTTCCAGGAACTGTCTCGCCACAACGGGCCACCCGACCGGACCCGCGCCCAGGCGGCCGCAGATCGCTGCTACGCCAGCGCCGATTATGCCGAAGGGCGCCGGGCTAAGGCGGAGAAGCGCAAGCCGGCGTTTACCGGGCGCTGAGCGAAGGTAACGTCAGTTCTGGCCATACGCCTGAACGATATCCCCCAGAATCAGCATGAAATCTTCGCAGAGCCTGGAAACCGGCTTCCTCTCGGGGAAGAAGAAGCCGTAGGTGAGGGAGATATCGCCGTTAAGCCGCAGGTTCGCTACCTCGTCTGAGTTCATGACCATAGGGCTGAACGGATCAACCACCGACAGGCCGAGACCTTGCGAGACGAGCTTGTAAGCGACGATTGGTGAGGAGGTCTCCATCGTGGATGCGAAGGAGATATTGGCCTTCAACAATTCCAGTTCCAGCTTCGGCCTGATCGAGTTGTCCTTCGTAAGCATGATCAGGTTTTCCCCCTCGAAATCCCGGATCGAGATGGCCCTCCGCGTGGCCAGCCTATGACTGGTGGGGATCAAGGCCCGGGCCGGCATGGTGAAGGTTCTGCGCACCGCCAGGTTGGGGAAGTCGAAAGGGATTGCGGTAAAGCCCATGTCATAATGCATCGAACGGGACGCTACTCCAACCTCGCGCCGCTGCACGATTTGAAGGTTGATCTTGATCCTCGGATATTTCTTGGAGAACCGGCC
>DATCMG010000508.1:0-1931 GCA_036563555.1 Roseomonas sp.
CGCTGGCGCCTTCCAGCCGCAGCACTTGCCAGAATATGCCAGCTCCTCCTTCGACCTGCCCTTCATGGAACGAGCGGCGATCAGCAACATTGTCGCCAGCCTCGCTTCGGGCAGCACGCGCATCGCGGCCGGGGCGGAGGCGAATGGCGCGATCGGCGGGAATGGCGCGCGCTGGAACGCCAGCGGCTATGTCACGGGCGGCGTGGCCTCCACCCCGCATGACAACCGCCAGCGCGGGTTGGCCGGACGCGCCGTGGTGCTGGCAGTGGGCCGCCCGGACCTGCAACTTCAAATCGGCGCCGACATCGCGGCCCAGTTCCACCCCGGCACCAATCCCGGCCCGGAGACGGTCCGCCTTCGCGACTACCCCGAGCTGCGCGTCGACACGCGCCGCTTTCTCGACAGCGGCACGATCAGGGCCGACAGCGCCTGGGCCGCGGGGCCCGAATTCGCCGGCCGCCTCGGCCCCCTCTATGTCGAGGCGGTATGGCAGCGCGTAACCATCGACGCCACGGCCGGCGGAGAGCGTCGCTATGACGGCTGGTACGTCGAGGGCGCCTATCCCCTGCTTGGGAAGCCGAGGGAGCGGGCGGATCGGACCGCCACATGGAAGCGCCCGATGCCCGAAGACGGCCGGGGCGCGCTGGAACTCGCCGCCCGCTACAGCACCGTGGACCTGCGGGACGGGATGCGGGGCGCTCGCCAGAGCATCTGGACGGTCGGCCTGACCTGGTATCCCACCGAGGAACTGCGTCTTGGCGTGCAGTATGAAAAGGGCACCATCGGCTTGTCCGGGCCCGACCGGGACTTCCAGGCGATCGGGTTGCGCGCGGCCTTCAATCTTTAGGCGGCACAAGGAAAAAAGGCCGGGGGGAGGTATCCCCCCGGACCCCCTTCTATTTTTGATCTATAGCGCTGGTGCGCCAGCGGTGGTGGCTAGCCCGGATCGGGGAAGAATTCCTTCTTCCCGGCCCTTTCAGCAGCCGCCCGGAACCGGCTCCAGCGTTTCCAGCCGCCCATTCACCGCGAACTCGCCGAAATCCATGTTCAGCTCATCCGCCACGCCATTGGCGTAGTAGCGCAACCCCACCTCGTAATCCGGCGAGGACGCGCCGCCGCCATTGCTGTCCTTGCCGAAGAAGGCGATCCGCATCCGGCCGCTCTCCTGGTTGGCCAGCAAGGGGAAGCGGGGCTGCGCCTCGGCCTCCTTGCGCCAGGGGGAGAGAATGGTTGTGCTGTCCTGCGCCCCATCCTCGCTCGTGCCATCCATCAGCGGCACATTGAGCATGCGCTGCGCGGCGCGGGCCGCCTCGATGGCGCGGATGGTATGGGCCATGGGCAGCAGCGTTCCGGAGGGCAGGGCTTCCTGCGCCGCGCGCGGCTGGTCGTATTTGGCCACGCCCGACCCGTCGGGCTGCAGCGTGGCCTCACCGGAGATGCGGTTGCTGACGGCACCGGCCGTCATCTGCGTCAACGAGAAGCGCAGGCGGCGGCCGTCCTTGCTCTCCCATGTCGAGTAGTCGGAGGCGGTCTCGATCGTCTGGCCATCGCGGTCCTGCAGCCTCATGGTCAGGCGCTGGCGGCTGGCCCAGCCGTCGCAGGCATCCAGCACCTCGAAGACCATCGCGCCTTCCGCCCGCGCCACGTCGGAGTTGTCACGAGCCTTGTCGAAGGAGAGGCGATAGGCGGCCCGGTGAGCCGCCATGGCTTGAGACCCCGGCAGGACCGCCGGCGACGGGCTCGCGCCAGGGGCAGCCATCGGCGCTGCGGGCTGGGCGGGCGCCGGGCCGCTGAGGGCCAGGGCCGCGCCCAGGGTCACGGTAGCGGCAAGAAGTGAGCGCAGGCGCATCGAGGAGCCTTTCCGGTTCGCCCCAGACTTAGGCGCTCTTCGGCGCCGTTGCACCCTTCGCGGCGTCCTTCGCGGGCGGAAG
>DATCMG010000569.1:0-6700 GCA_036563555.1 Roseomonas sp.
CGGTATCTCGAGCCTGGCCGGGGTGAGGAACGGCCGGGCGCATGCGCTGTGGCACAGCTTCTATGACAGCCCCTTCAACCTGCTGGTGGTCGAGGCCCTGGCGAAGTGGATCCATCCCGAACTGTTCCGGGACCTGGATCCGGCCGCGACGCTGGCCGAGATGAACCGCCGCTTCCTGCCCAACCTGCCGCTCGAGGGCACCTACTGGATCTCCCTCCGTTGAGCGCCGCGGTCCTGGCCGCCGGGGAGGCCGCCTCGGGCTATCGGCGCCTCATCCTGCGCCGCGCCGCGCTGCTCACCCTGCTGGGCTTTGGCCTGCTCGCGGCCTTCTTGCTGGATGTCGCGACGGGTCCGGCCCGCCTCCCGCTCGCCACCGTGCTGGATGCGCTGCTGGCCGGGCGGGGCGCGGGCGGGGCCATGTCGGTGATCGTGTGGGATGTGCGCCTGCCCTATGCCGTGATGGCGGTGCTGGTCGGCGCGGCATTGGCGCTGTCCGGCGCCGAAATGCAGACGGTGCTGGACAATCCGCTGGCCAGCCCCTTCACCCTGGGCGTGTCCTCCGCCGCCTCGCTCGGGGCGGCGCTCGCCATCGTGCTCGGCCGCGGCGTTCCCTTCGTGCCGCAGGACTGGCTGATCCCGGCCAATGCCTTCGTCTTCGCCTTCGCGGCCATGCTGCTGCTGCAGTTCATGGCGCGGCTGCGTGGCGCGGGGGTGCAGGCCCTCGTGCTGTTCGGGATCGCCCTCGTCTTCGCCTTCAACGCGCTGGTGGCGCTGATCCAGTTCCTGGCGACCGAGCAGGCGCTGCAGCAGCTTGTTTTCTGGTCCATGGGCAGCCTTGCCCGCGCCACCTGGGACAAGATCGGCATCCTGGCCTTCGCCTTGGCCGTTGCCATTCCCTTCTCCGCCCGCGCCGCCTGGCGGCTGACGGCGCTGCGGCTCGGCGAGGACCGGGCGCGCTCCTTCGGGGTGGATACGAATGCGACGCGCCGCGGCGCGCTGCTGCGCGTCAGCCTGCTGGCCGGCGTCTCGGTGGCCTTCGTCGGCACGATCGGCTTCGTCGGCCTGGTCGGCCCGCATGCCGCGCGGCTGATGGTGGGGGAGGACCACCGCTTCTTCCTCCCGGCCTCCGCGCTCTGCGGCGCGCTTCTGCTCTCGCTCTCCTCGATCGTCGGCAAGCTCGTCGTGCCGGGGCTGCTCGTGCCGATCGGCATTGTCACGGCGCTGGTGGGCGTGCCGGTCTTCCTCGCGCTCGTCATGGGGCGGGGGCGCATGGCATGAGCGCCGCCCCACTTACCGTCTCGGCCCTTCGCGTTGCCTATGGGCGGCGCGTCATCGTCGATGGGCTGAGCCTTCCGCCTCTTCAGCCCGGCACCCTCACCGCGCTTGTCGGGCCGAACGCGGCGGGCAAGTCCACCCTGCTGCGCGGCATCGCCGGCCTCGTGCCCGGCACGCGCGGACAGGTGCGGCTCGGGGACCACGACCTTCTCGCCATGTCCATCCCGGAGCGCGCGCGGCACCTGGCCTACATGCCCCAGGGCCTTCCCGGCGGCGTGGCGCTGACCGTGATGGAAACACTGGTGGGCGCGCTGCGCGCCGTGCCGACAAGCCTGGCCCCCGATGGGGCCAGCGCCGCGGCCCATGCCATCCGGGTGCTGCAGCGCCTGGGCATCGAGCATCTCGCGCTGCGCACGCTCGACCGCCTCTCCGGCGGCCAGCGCCAGCTCGTCGGCCTCGCCCAGGCCCTGGCGCGCGAGCCCGAGGTGCTGTTGCTGGACGAGCCGACCAGCGCGCTGGACCTGCGCCATCAGGTCTCCGTCATGGCGCTGGTGCGGGAAACGGTGGTGAAACGCGGTCTGGTCGGCGTTGTGGTGCTGCACGACCTCGCCCTCGCGGCACGCTTCGCCGACCGTCTGGTGGCGTTGAGCGATGGCGCAGTCGAAGCGGACGGAACCCCGGCGGAAACGCTGACGCCCAAGCTACTCGCGCGCGTCTATGAGGTGGAGGCGCGGGTCGAGCGCTGCTCGCAGGGGCATCTGCTGGTGCTGGCGGACGCGCCGATCCGGGGCGCGGCTTAGGAAAAAGGCCGGGGGAGATATCCCCGCAGGACTGGCGCGTCCAAACCTCGAATAAAAAGATGGGGGCTTGGGGGAATTCCTTCCCCCAACCTTTCCAACAGATCAGGACGGCCCCGCGTCTATGGCAGGCGCGCCCAGCATCCAGTCGGCCAGTGTCTCGAAGGTGGCCTTGGCGCCGCGCAGCACGGCGGGCACGTCCGGTTCAGCCTCCAGCCGCTCGAGGAAGCTGCGCCACATCGCGCCGGTCGCATCGCCATAGCCGGCGAAATAGGACTGGCCGCCTTCCGGCAGGCAAAGGCGCCCGAGACTCTTCAGGATCATCCGCCCGCCGAGCGCCGATCCCTCCATGACGTAGAGCGATCCCATCGCCTCCGCATGCCCGTGCAGCGGCGGCGGCGGGCAGATGGGAAGTGCCTCCGGTGCCACGTCCAGCGCGCGCAGATCGTCCCGTAGCAGGTGCAGGCGGCGGCGGGGCGCGAGGAAAGCGTCATCAGACAGCTCGCCCGCCACGCGCGGCTCCCACCCCGCCCAGAAACCGTGGAAGCGCGCCAGCACGGCACGGTAGCGTTCGGGTGTCAGGCCGGGATCGGTCAGGCGCAGCCCGTCCTCCAGCCGGTCGTGGTCGGGCTGCGTCGCGGCGCGCAGCCGGGCGCGGAGGGAACCCTCACCAATCGGCCGCATGGTCAGATCATGGACCGGATCTTGGTGGCCAGCACGTCCATGGCGAAGGGCTTGGTCATCACCTGCATTCCCTGCCCCAGGAAGCCGTTGCCGATCGCGGCGTTCTCGGCATAGCCGGTGATGAACAGCACCTTCAGCCCGGGCCGGCGCTCGCGCATCGCATCGGCCAGCTGGCGGCCATTCATGCCGCCGGGCAGGCCCACATCGGTCACCATCAAATCGATCCGGCGCATGGTCTCGATCGCCTTCAGGGCCTGGGCGCCGTCGCTCGCCTCCACCACGCCATAGCCCAGCTCACGCAGCACCTCGCCCACCAGCATCCGGACCACAGGCTCGTCATCCACCACCAGCACCGTGCCGCCCTCGGGCGCGGGCACCAGGGGGCCGGCTTCCGGCCGCTCCGGGTCGAGCGTCGCCTCCTCGACGGAGCGAGGCAGGTAGAGCCGCACCGTCGTCCCCTGCCCCGCCTCGGAATAGATCCGGACATAGCCGTTCGACTGCTTGGCGAAGCCATAGACCATGGAGAGGCCAAGCCCGGTGCCCTGTCCCAGCGGCTTGGTGGTGAAGAAGGGATCGAAGGCCCGCGCCACGACCTCGGGCGGCATGCCGGTGCCGGTATCCGTCACCGACACCGCGACATACTGGCCGGGCGTCACGTCGTGGTGTTGCCGCGCATAGGCGTCATCGAGACGGGCATTCACCGCCTCGATCGTCAACCGCCCGCCATCGGGCATGGCATCGCGCGCGTTGATCGCGAGGTTGAGCAGCGCATTCTCGAGTTGGTTGGCGTCGCAATGCGTTGCCCACAGCCCGCCCGACATCACGGCCTCCACATGGATGGATGGCCCCACCGTGCGGCGGATCAGTTCCTCCATCGAGGCGACCAGGCGGTTCACATCGGTCGGCTTCGGATCGAGCGTCTGGCGGCGCGAGAAGGCGAGCAGCCGGTGCGTCAGCGCGGCCGCACGGTTGGCCGAGGTTGTGGCGGCGCCGAGATAGCGATCCAGATCCCCCAAGCGCCCCTGCGCCACGCGGGCACGCATGATCTCCAGGCTGCCGACGATGCCGGCGAGCAGGTTGTTGAAGTCGTGCGCGATCCCGCCGGTGAGCTGCCCGACCGCCTCCATCTTCTGCGATTGCCGCAGCCGGTCGTTCAGCTCCGCGATTCGTCCGAGGCTGCGGATAACGACCTCGGTGATGGCATGGCGCAGCGTTGCCGCGATCTCCAGCTCCCAGCTGGTCCAGGGGCGGGCATGGCCATGGCGCTCCTCCACCCAGCGCTCGAAGGATTGGCGGGGCATGATGGACCCGTCCCGCGGCTCCAGCGCCTTGTGCGGGTTGCCGCCCCAGCTCACGAGATAGGGCTCCTCGGGCCGGAACCAGAGGATCAGGTCGGCACGGTTGGCGCCCAGGAAGACGGCGAGCACGCCGCTGGCAATGACGGTATGCGTCCAGTCCGGGAAATCGGCCGCCAGATGCTCGGAGTGGAAGATCTCCTCCCCGCCCCGTGCGCGGAGCCAGCCCGCCAGCCGCAGCACATCAGACGCGGGCGGCGCGGCGCCGAGCACCTCCACGACACCGTCCCGGACTACCGCAGCCCCGGTGCAGCCAAACAGGGAGGCGATGGTGACCGAGCCGGCGGTCAGGGCGGAAGTGACGTCCTCTGCATCGGCCATATGGGCCAACAGCCCGGCCAGGCGCTGCGAATCCGCGCGCCGCGCCTCCTCGGCCCCGAATTGCTCGGCGCCGCCCACGCGCAGTGCGAAGGCATCCG
Organism: Roseomonas sp.; assembly: GCA_036563555.1. Classification (GTDB taxonomy): domain Bacteria; phylum Pseudomonadota; class Alphaproteobacteria; order Acetobacterales; family Acetobacteraceae; genus Roseomonas. Next base: position 4,531 of record DATCMG010000569.1, read on the forward strand.
TCAGCGCCGCCGCGGCGGCGCGCTGCCCGGGAGAGGGACGGTGCGGCCGGCGGTGATGACACACCATCAGCCCCCAAAGCCGCCCCTCATGCAGGATGGAGAGCGACATGGAGCCGTCCACGCCCATGTTGCGGTGATACTGCAGATGGACGGGCGCGAGGCTGCGGAGCCGCGAGAAGGAAAGGTCGATGGGCCGGTCCGGTGCGTGCGGCGTCTCCCAGGACGGATCCTTGTGCAGGGGCACCGGCACGGCATCGCGCGAGGGCACCCAGCGGATGAGGCTGCGCCGGTACAGCTCCCGCGCCTGGGCCGGGATGTCGGAGGCTGGGAAGTGCAGTCCGTCCAGCGACTGCTCCCAATCCGCCACCTTGTCCTCGGCCAGGGTCTGGCCGTGCCAATCCTGGTCGAAATGGTAGATCAACACGCGCTCATAGCCCGTGAGCTGGCGGATGCCCTGCACGGCCACCCGCGCCAGGTCCTGCAGCCGCCCGCCGGCCGCGCGCAGCCGGGCGATCATGCGCTGCAGCGCGCGGGCGGCGGCCAGCGCCTCCTCCTCGTCGCGCGGCGCCACCGGCTCCAGCTCGATCAGCACCATGCCGTCCTGGGCGTGGGAGGTCGCCTCGAAGGCTCCGCCGGGCAGCGAAAGCCCGATTTCCCAAGGCGCCTCGCCCGGCAGGTCGCCGGCTGCAGCCTGGTCGCGCAGCGCCGTAGAGAAGTCCGCCCCCAGTACATCGGCTACGGGCAGGCCGAGCAGGGTGTTCGAGGGAATTCCGTCAGCGAGCAGCCCGGCATTCTCGCTGGCGGCGACGATCGCAAGGCCGCGCGACGGGTCGGCCACCAACAGCACGCCATGCGGCTGGATGGCACCGGGGATATGGATCGGCTCCTGCGCGCAGACGGAATCGGTCCGGTCGGGCTTGGGCGGCACCAAGGCCTGGGCCGCGAGGCCGCGCAGGCGGGTGGAATAAAGCGCAACGCTCATACCGGGCGGAACGCTGAGCCGTGCGACAGAAAGCTGGAGGACAGGCGGGCGGCCTTGATCCGGGTCGGCGCTGGCGAGGCGCCCGCGCATTGGATGAATGCGGGCCGTTCCATCACCTGAATACGTAGCGCCATAACCTCGACCAACCGGATACGCTTAACACATATTAAGCTCGACGACCGATCTTCCAACCCGCGCATCCCGTTGCCGACCACACATGCGCGTGGCTAGCGGTGCTCCTGGAGCGGCCGCGGATCCTCGACGCCTCATGGGTCAGAACGCGCGCCAGCCTTGCCCGCTCTCCGCCGGCACGAAAAAATTCGGAGGAAGCCGGGAACACCTTCCCCGGCCTTCGCCTCACCGCACACCCCGGTTCCGGGCCACCAGCCGCGCGAGTTCATCGACGCCCAGGAAGCGCGGTGAATTGCCAGCGGCGAGCGCATCAAGACTCGGCGAAGGCAGCCCGAGACGGCTGGCATAGATCCAGGAATAGGCCAGCACGCGCTGCACATAGGCGCGGGTCTCGTTGAAGGGGATGCTCTCGATGAAGAGGAACGGGTCCTCGCGGTGGCGGTTAGCCGGCATCCATCGCGACAGGTTCCCCGGCCCGGCATTATAGGCCGCAAGGAGGCGGATCAGGTCGCCCCTCACATTCTCCTGCGTGGAGAGATGCAGCAGGTAGCGCTGCCCGAGTTCCAGGCTGTAGCCGGGATCATGCAGGCGACGGTTGCCGCCCTCGCGGAGATTGGCATCGCCGGTGATGTAGGCCGCGGTGGCGGGCATCACCTGCATCAGCCCGCGGGCGCCGGCGGGGGAAACCGCCTCGGGGTCGAAGTTCGATTCCTGGCGGGCCAGGCCGTAGATCAGCGCGGGATCCGCGCGCCAGCCGCCGAGCGGCTCCAGGCGCGGCACGGGGAAGCGGGCATAGTCGCGCGGGCGCCCATCCGCCGCCTGCGCCTGGGAGGCGAGCATCGTCGCCAGCTCCGTCATGCCGGCGCCGGTGGCGGCGGCGAGCATGGCGCGGGCGAGGTTCGGATTACCCTGGGCGACGGACCAGAGTCGGCGCAGCTCCGCTTCCGCCCTCGCCTTCTGGCCGATCTGGATGAGGGCAAGGGCGCGCCAGCCGCCGGCGGTCTCGGCCAGCATGGCGCCTTCCGCCTCGCCGGCCACCTCGCCTTCCCAGGCGAA
>DATCMG010000574.1:0-2980 GCA_036563555.1 Roseomonas sp.
CCCAGGCCTCGGTCAGCGTCGCGCGGCCGGCGCGCAGGCTTTTCACCTCGGGGCCGACAAGGACGATGCCGGCCTCATAGGTCTCCAGGATCTTGTAGTCGAAGCGGGCCTTCCGGTTCTGCGCGGCGACGCCGTGGCTGATCAGGGCCTTCTTGCGGGGTTCAGCCATCTATCCTCGGGTCCTGGATTCTAGTTCAGCAGCCCCGCGCCGGTCATCGCGGCGCGCACGCGCTCCCGCGAGGACTGGGCGATGGGCGCCATGGGCAGGCGGCAGAAATCGCTACCCCGGCCGAGCAGGCTGGCCGCGAACTTCACCGGGCCGGGCGAGGTTTCGCAGAACATGGCATCATGCACCGGCACCAGCCGGGCCTGGATCGCCATGGCGTCCTTCAGGCGGCCCTCGGCCCAGGCATCCTGCATCTCGCGGCACATACGGGGGGCGATGTTGGCCGTCACGCTGATGCAGCCGACACCGCCGGCGGCGTTGAAGGCGAGCGCGGTGTGATCCTCGCCTGAAAGCTGGCAGAAATCCTCCCTGCAGGCGGCGCGGGTGTGCAGCGGGCGGGTCAGGTTCGCCGTCGCGTCCTTCACACCGATGATGTTGGGGTGGCGCGCCAGGCGGGCCATCGTCTCCACGCTCATGTCGACCACGCTGCGCGGGGGGATGTTGTAGATGATGATCGGCAGGTCCACGGAATCCGCGATCGTCTTGAAATGGAGGTACATCCCCTCCTGCGTCGGCTTGTTGTAATAGGGGGTGACGACAAGCGCCGCGTCGGCTCCCGCCTTCTTCGCGTGGCGCGTGAGCGCGACCGCCTCCGCCGTGCTGTTGGAACCGGCGCCCGCGATCACCGGCACCCGGCCGCCGGCGGCCTCGATGCACAGCTCCACCACGCGCTCATGCTCCTCATGGGACAGGGTCGGGCTTTCGCCGGTCGTCCCCACGGGAATCAGTCCCTGGGTTCCCTCCGCCACCTGCCAAGCGACGAAATCCTGGAAGGCGCGCTCGTCCAGCTTACCGTCCTGGGTCATGGGCGTGATGAGGGCGACGAGCGAACCCTTGAACATCGGGGCGTTTCCTGCGGGGCGGGGAAGCGGGATGTGGGGTGCGGGCGCCCCGCGCGCCAGCTTTCATCCGATTACGCGGCAGGGGCCGCGCGAACAAGGGCGCCCGAGCGCGACACGACCGGCGGGACGGGTTAGAAACGGCGGTCATGCGAATCCTGCTCCGTCCGGCGGCGGCCGTCCTCCTTGCCCTTGCCCTTGCCCTGCCTGCCTCGGCGGAGGCCCAGCCCTGGGCCGGTGAGGCGCAGCGCGCCGCCGGGCGGGCGGCGCTGGGGCAGGCCAATGCCGGGCGCCATGCGGCCGCCGAGGCCGCCGCCATCCAGGCGGACCCGCTGGTCGGCAAGATCCTGCTCTGGCTGCGGCTTCAGCAGCGCGGCCAGGCCACCGGGGCGGAGTTGGCCGCCTGGATCGCCGCCAACCCCGACTGGCCCCTGCCTGTAACCCTGGGCCGGCGGGCCGAGGAGGCGTTGGCCGCCGACCCGGACGACGCCCGGGTCCTGGCCCATTTCGCCCGAACCCCCGCCACGACCCTGGACGGCGTGCAGCGCCATGCCGATGCGCTGATCCGCGCCGGGGATGCGGCCCGGGCCGCCACCATCCTGCGCGCCGCCTGGGCCGGCGCCTTCGGGGATGCCGCCGCCGAAGCGGGGTTCGCGGAGCGCAACGCCGCCGTGCTGACGGCCGAGGATCGCTGGCAGCGCTTCGACCGCCTCTTCCTCTCGCGCGACCTGGGCGACGCCACCCGCGCGGCCGCTTGGCTGGACCCGTCGCACCGGGCCCTGGCTGATACGCGGCTCGCCATCGCGTCGGAGCGGGCCGGGCCGGTGACGGCAGGGGATGACCTCGGCCTGCTCGCTGCCAGCGCCCGCCTGCTGCGCCGCCAGGATCGGGACGCCGAGGCTGCCGCCGCCTGGGCCGCCGCCGCGCCGCTCCAGCGCGACCTGCCGCCCGAGGCGGCGCGGGGCATCTGGATCGAGCGCCAGATCCTCGCCCGCAAGCTGCTGCGGCTCGGGCAGGCCCGGCTCGCCTATCAGGTGGCCGCGCAGCACGGGCAGGCCGGGGGCGAGCCGCGGCTCGACGCGGAGTTCCTCGCCGGCTGGATCGCCTTGCGCCGGCTGAACGAACCCGCCCTCGCCGCGCGGCACTTCTCGATGCTGGGCGATAACAGCGCCAGCGTTATCACCCGCGCCCGCGCCGCCTATTGGGAGGGCCGCGCCGTCGAGCAAAGCGACCCTGCCCGTGCCCGGGCCCGCTACGGCGAGGCGGCGCTGCTCGGCACGGCTTTTTACGGGCAGCTCGGCGCCCTGGCGCTGGGGGAGGACGAGGCGAGGCTCTCCGCCCGCATCCGGGCCATCTCCCCGCCGCAACTGACCGAGGAGGCGCAGCGCCTGTTCCTCGGGCGGGAGCTGGCGGCGGCGGCGGCAACCCTCGCCGATCTCGGCGACCAGCGCCGTGCCCGCCTGTTCCTCCTGCGGATGGAGGAGCTTTCGCCCGATGCCGCCGATCGCGTGCTGATCGCGCGGCTGGGGATGGCGCTGGGCCGGCCGGACCATGCGGTGTGGATCGCCCGCCGCGCCGGGGCGGATGGCGTGATGCTGCTGCCCGAGGGCTGGCCCGCGCCCTACCCTGCCCCTTCCGGCGAGTTGGAGCCGGCGATCGTCAACGCCATCGCGCGGCAGGAGAGCAATTTCGACCCCGAGGCGGTCTCGGGCGCCAATGCGCGGGGCCTCATGCAGCTCCTGCCCGGCACCGCCGCCGGGGTGGCACGCAAGCTCGGCCTGGCGCATCAGGTCGGCTGGCTGACCAGCGACCCCGCCCATAACATGCGGCTGGGCTCGCAATACCTGGCCGACCAGATGGCGCGCTTCGGCGGCAACCTGGCGCTGGCGGCGGCGGCTTATAACGCCGGGCCGGC
>DATCMG010000576.1:0-3135 GCA_036563555.1 Roseomonas sp.
CCCCGCCCAGCCCCCGAGTCCCGTCCAGGGCCCCGGACGCACCGGAAACCTCCCGGCCCGAACGCCCGCCGCACCGGAATCCTATGTGGAGCGGCGAGTCGCCCCCCTCGGAGCGGTCCAGTAGGAGGTTTCCGGTGCGGAGCCCCATTCCGAGGAAAGTTCGCGGTACGGCCGCACCGGAAACCTTCGGGATCCGGGCGAAAACCGAACGACCTCGGTTGGTTACCCTGCGGCGCGGGACATTCGCGGTGCATCCCCTCGCTGCTAGGAGGTTTCCGGTGCGGCCCGGGAGGTCGCCGGTGCAGAGGCCGGGTTCCCGGGGGGTTTGCGGTGCGGTCGGGAGGTTCGCCGTGCGCCCCGGCCCGGAAGGCTGTGAATAACGCGCGGCGCCAGAATCATGGGGACAAACCGCGGCCACGGCCCAGTGCGCGCGAAATGGTGGCGGGCGACCGCAGGTTAGCTCCGCCATGACGGAATGGGCAACGGGGGACGCCGGTGGCGCAAGGGGATCTGTCTGACCTGTTCGGAGCCTCGTTGGAGGGCCCCCTGAACGTGCCGGGGTCCTGCTACGGCCTGCCCGGGGGCGCCCCCAGGGCGCACCGCAAACCTCCGGGAGCGCACGGGGAACCTCCGTGCCGCACCGAAAACCTCGACGGGTGAACCGGAAACCTCCCGCGCCGCACTGGGAACCTACTATCTGGGCGGCGGCGGGGCGCCTTCCGAGCTTGCACGACTCCGCCGCACTGCCCGAGGTTCCCGGTGCGCAATGGAGGGTGGCATGAGAAGGGTTGAGCAGCGGAAGCCGCAGACGGCCGGGCAGCAGACGCTTCAGCTCGCCCTGTGGGAGGCCCCGGACCCCGACCGGACGAACATGGTCGCGCTCTACGATTGTGCGCCCCGCTTCTCTTTCGACACTCGCGGGGACGGGGAGGGGAGCCTCAAGCTCATCGAGCGCGAGTTTACCTTCGGGGGCAGGCGCTTTCGCATCACCCTGAAGCCGACCCAGATAAAGGGCGCGGACGGCGTGGTCGCCGAGCGCTACCTCGGCGAACGCGAGCAGATCGTCGAGGAGGTCATCCGGCGCATCGCGAGCAATCGGGGCCGCCTCACGCTGCACGACGGCATCAAGGTGCGCTTCCCCTTCACGATCGGCGAGGTGCGCGAGGAGCTGAAGCGGGTGAAGCACACCTACAGCTTCGCCGAGATCCGCGAGGCCATCACCCTGCTGAACGAGGTGCGGCTCGTCATCCAGGACCTCGAGACGCGGGGTTCCCCGGTCCTTTCGTCCGCGGCCTTCCCGGTGATGGGCCTGCGCCAGCGTGGTGACGACTTTGACAGCTTCGTCGAGTTCAATCCGCTGGTGGCCGACGCCATCCGCCTGCTGGACTTCATGCAGGTGGATTACGACACGCTGATGGAGATCCGCGACCCAGTGGCGCGGTGGCTCCTGAAGAGGCTGCACAACGAGATCGCGGCGACCCGCCAGCCGGTGCAGCAAATCACCGCAACCGACATCCGCCGCGACAGCGGCATGCCGGAGTGGAAGACCACGCGGAACCTGCTCCGCCGGGTCTCGCAGGCGGTGGACGTGCTGGTCGCCAAGGGCGTGCTCGACAGGGTCGAGGCCGACGAGGTCCTGGAGGGCCAGCGCAAGATCGACATCGTCTTCACTGTTAGCGCCTCGCCCGACTTCATGGCCAAGGTGCACGCCTCCAACCGCGCGGCGAAGCGGAACCGGGAGGACTTCTCCCGCGTCACCGGCGGTCGGTCCCCCTCCGTGGGCTTCGCCTGCGTGGGGCCCGCTGAAGTCTTCCGCCTGCGGGACGCCCGCGCCGCCCAGGCGGCCCCCGCCGAACCGGAAGGGGAGGCCGCCTGAGGGTGGCGCCCCGCGCAAGCATCCGCTTGCTCGCTTGCCGCGAGCGTGCCCGAGCATGCGTCATGGGCGCCCGGAGCGGGCCCCGGCGCGAGCGACGGAACGGAACCATGCCCCACCGGCGGCCTGCCGCCGACCTCGGCGTCGGCGACGTTTTCCTTGTCACGCCGGGCGGGGCCTTCCCGCACGACCGGATCCTCGTCTGCCAAGTAGTGGGGTTGCGCGGCGAGCGCCTCCGCGCCAGGGTCCTCGACGGGCGCTGGACGGCGACCTCCGGGTCGAGGCGTCGAGCGGCGAGGAGCATGAGAGCGGCGGAGACAAAATCCCTCACGGAGGCGGCCGGGTAGTCTGGCTGCCGTGGCGGCGCGAAAATGGAGCGCTGCCGGGTTTTTCGTCGGAGGTTCTGACGAAAGGCCTGGGGGATGAAGGTCGTGGGTCTTTATGCGCGGGTTCGGCGTGCCTGCCATGTGGATGAAATGAGCCAGCGGCAGGCGGCGCGGGTGTTCGGCATCGACGCCAAGACGGTGGCCAAGATGCTGCGGTTTGCCGTGCCGCCGGGCTACCGGCGCAGCAAGCCACCGGTGCGGCCCAAGCTCGACCCGCTACTGCCGGTGATCGACCGGATCCTGGAGGAGGATCAGGGTCGCCCCGTCAAGCAGCGGCACACAGCGCGGCGGATTTTCGAGCGGCTCAAGGCAGAGCAGGGCTTTGCGGGTCGCGAGACCATCGTGAAGGACTACGTCCGGGAGCGGCGGCTGCGCGGGCGGGAGATGTTCGTGCCCCTGGTGCACCCGCCCGGACACGGCCAGGCCGACTTCGGCGAGGCGATCGCGGTGATCGGCGGGTTGGAGCGGCGGATCCACTTCCTGGCGGTGGACCTGCCGCAGAGCGACGCTTGCTTCGTGCGGGCCTATCCGGCGGAGACGACGGAGGCGTTCTGCGACGGGCATAATGCAGCCTTCGCCTTTTTCGGCGGCGTGCCGCGAAGCATGCTCTACGACAACACCCGGCTAGTGGTCTGAGTAGGAGGTTCGTTGGCAGAACCGGCCAACGCTGACGAGGATGTTGTCGGCGGACTTGGTCCAGACGAAGGGTTTCGGCTCAGCGTTGGTCCTGTCGATGTAGCCCTGAATGGCGGTCTTGAGGGCGTCTGTGCTGGTGAAGGCGCCGCGTTGGAGGCAACGGCGGGTCAGCAGCGAGAACCAGCCCTCGACGAGGTTGAGCCAGGACGCCGAGGTTGGCGTGAAGTGCAAATGCCAGCG
>DATCMG010000591.1:0-5597 GCA_036563555.1 Roseomonas sp.
TCTGGACGGTTTGTCCATACCGTCCAGACGGTATAGTTCCTGGCCCTGGCAAGGCCTGAACCATGCTCATCAGCCTGTCAGCGCACCCTCCAGCAGTTGCAGGGCGGCTTCAGCGAAAGCCTCCATATTCGCCGCGCGGTCGGGGGAAACCGTCTCAAGGGTTTTTGCAAGGGTCAGCGGACCACAGGCGGCAAAGCAGGCATGCCCGGCCGCATCGCCATAGCGATTACCGGACGGCCCGGCCGCCCCGGTCTCCGCCAGCCCCCAATCCGCCCCGAGCCGCTGCCGAACCCTCTCGGCCAGCAGCCGCGCATAGGCCTCGGTCGAGGGGCGCATCCCCGCCATATCCTCGGGCCGGATTCCCAGCAGCCCGGCCCGCGCCGCAACCGTGTAGATCACGCCCCCGCCCAGGAAATAGGCCGAGGCACCAGGCACGGCGAGCAGCCGCGCCGCCACCAGCCCGCCAGCCGAGGACTCCGCCACCGCGACGGTCTGCCGCCGCTCGATCAACAGCGCCGCGACCCGCGCGGCAACGGCCCCGCTGCTCATGCCGGGGCCAGCACATGGACGGTGCGGCCCGCGACCAGCTCGCGTGATGCCTTGCCATAGGCGACCATATGCGGTGCGGCCCCATGGGCACGCAGCGCCTCCGGCGTCGTCCATTTCTCGATCACCATGAAGGTGTCGGGGCCGATCGGCGTCTGCGCCGGCCCGAAATCGGGCAGGTCGACCACAGGCCCGTATTCCAGGCAGCCCTCCTCCGCGAGCACGGCCGGGATGTTGGCGCGGAACAAGGCCAGCAGGGCGTCCCGCTGGCCGGGCCTGGCGGTGATGACGGCGACGACATGGATCACGGGCAGTTCCTCGCTCGGTGTTCGGGTCCGGCAGGCTAGAGCGGATCGCTGTGGGGCGGGATCGGAAGTGAACGCAGGTGAAGGGAAAATCCTCTGGGCGCCTGATGAAGAGCTCGCGCTTCTCCTGGAAGCTCATCTTTTCGGCTGGCGCCTAACCCTATTCCGTTGCGTGCGCCGATCCGATTCCGTAGCATCCGCGCGCCGGGCTCTGCAGGTCGGGGTTTGGCTTGATCGGTGTGACACTCGAAAGGAGCCAGCTATGGTTCTCTCAAGTCGTCTCCGTCACCTCCTCTTCAGCACAGTAAGCCTGTCGTTTCTCGCGCTGTCCGCAGCGCCAGCCCGAGCTGCAATCCTCGATCCGATCGGTGACTTCCTGTCGGTCTATACAGGACCGAAAAACGGCGACCTCGATGTGACTTCGGTCGATGCCTTCATGCCCGATCCGGGACGGGTGGTCCTGGTTGGGGCGCATGCGGCGGCGATCGGCACGACATCAGGCGCGGCCTATGTCTGGGGCATCGACCGTGGAGCTGGGACAGAGCCCTTCCCGACCCTCAATCCCCCCACGGGTGAAGGCGTGATCTTCGACTCTGTCGTGGTGCTCTCTCCCGATAGCACCGGGTTCTTCCTGGATCTCGCCTTGGGAGGCGCACCGCAAACCCTCGATCCGTCCAGCATCACCATCTCCGGCTCGACCATCGAGGTGAGCTTACCGGCGTCCCTGTTGCCATCGCAGGGATTCGCTTTCACCGATTATGGCTACAACCTTTGGCCACGCTTTGCCCCGGGCGGGGTCAACCCTGCCGACAACACGCAGGTCTCGGATTTCGCTCCGGACGCGAGCACCTTCACGGCGCGCGCGGCCGTGCCAGTGCCCGAACCCGGAAGCTTGGCCTTGTTCGCCAGCGGCATCGTCGCCTTGGCGGCTCTGCGCCGGCGCCGGGCCGGCTGACCCACCACGTTGCAGGCGGCGGCACCGGATCGATGCCGCACGCTTGAGGTTCCGTCACAGAAGGCCGCAAAACCCTGTGCTGCCCGGATCTGTCTGGTTGTGTGGGTGCGGCCGTCGGGACGGCCCGCGTGGAGCGGCCTGGCGTTCCAGTCAGCACCTGTGAAAGCCGCCGCCCGGCAGAGGTGCCAGTTCCAGCACGCCCAGAACCCGAAAGCCTCCACCCGGCTCCACCACCGCGAAGGCCCCTTCCGGCAACGCGCGCCCACCCACCGCTGGCCCCGCGATCATGATCAACGGCGTGCGATGCCCCACCAGCATCCGGTTCATCCCCGCCGTCACCGGCGCCGAAAGCAACCGCCGGTGCCCCGCCAGCACCTCGGCCAGGCGGCCGCCGGCATAGTCATCGGCCAGCAAATCGCCGGTTACCCGCACCCGCGCTTCACCGAAGGCAATTTCCGCCGTGTCCCGCGCCCGGTAGACCGGCCCGGCCAGCACCGGATCCTCCAGGGCGATGCCCAGCTCCGCGACACGCCGCCCGATCGCGGCCGATTGTTCCCGCCCCATCGCCGAGATGTTCCGCTGCCCCGCCCGGTCCCCCACCTGGAAGGAACGGTCGCAGGCCTCGCCCCGCGTATCCGCATGGCGCAGGAACAGCACCAGCCCGCCCTGCCGCAGCCGCGCCACCAGGGCATCGCCTTCCGGCGTGCCGGGCCGGATGGCGGCCAGCTCCTGCCCGATGGCCGGCAGGACGGGAAGGAGAAGGGCCAGGGCAAGGAGCGCGCGCCGGATCATGGCCGCCATCCTGGCGCCCCCGGCCGGCCCCTCCCAATCACGAAGCCCCCATGCGCCACGCGCCATTCCGGCCGCCGCACCTTTCCGCTAAGCCCCCGCCATGCGCTACGTCTCCACCCGCGGCGAGGCCGCTGCCCGCTCCTTCGAATCCGTCCTCCTGGCCGGCCTGGCCGAGGATGGCGGCCTGTTCCTGCCGGAGACCTGGCCCATCCTCCTGCCCGAGGAATGGAATGCCCTGCGCGGCCTGCCCTATCCCGACCTCGCCGCCAACATCATCGCCCGCTTCACCGGTGAGACCTTCGAGCCCGGCGTGCTGCTGGCCATGTGCCGCGATGCCTATGCCGGCTTCACCACCCCCGCCGTCGCCCCCCTGATCCAGCTCGACGAGCGCCGCTTCGCGCTGGAACTGTTCCACGGCCCGACCCTCGCCTTCAAGGACTTCGCCCTCCAGCTTCTCGGCCGCATGTTCGACCATGTGCTGGCGCGTCGCGGCGAGCGCATCACCATCGTCGGCGCCACCTCCGGCGACACCGGCTCCGCCGCCATCGAGGCCTGCCGCGACCGCCGGAACCTCGACATCGTCATCCTGCATCCGGAGGGCCGCACCAGCGCCGTGCAGCGCCGCCAGATGACGACGGTGCTGTCCCCGAACGTGAAGAACATCGCCGTCCAGGGCGACTTCGACACCTGCCAGGACATGGTGAAGGCGATGTTCAACGACGCGCCCTTCCGCGCCGAAATGAACCTCTCCGCCGTCAACTCCATCAACTGGGCGCGCATCGCGGCGCAGATCCCCTACTACGTCGCCTCAGCCCTCGCCCTCGGCGCCCCGCAGCGCGAGGTCGCCTTCGCCGTACCCACCGGCAATTTCGGCAATGTCTTCGCCGCCTGGGCCGCGCGCCGCATGGGCCTGCCCATCTCGACACTCATCATCGGCTCCAACCGCAACGACATCCTCGCGCGCTGGATCGCCGCCAACGACATGACCGCGCGCCCCGTGGCACCGAGCCTGTCGCCCAGCATGGACATCCAGGTCTCCTCCAACTTCGAGCGCCTGCTCTTCGAACTCCTGCACCGCGACGGCGCGAAGACCGCCGCCACCATGCGCGCCTTCCGCGAGACCGGCGCCATGCCCATCCCCGACGCCACCTGGCGCGATGCCACCGCCCTCATCCGTGCCCACGCGGTGTCGGATGAGGAAACGATCACCGAAATGCGCCGCCTGCACGCGCAGGGCTACCTCGCCGATCCCCACACCGCGGCCGGCATCGCCGCCAGCCATGCGCGCGCGCCGGATGGCGCGGCAACCCCCATCATCATCGCCGCCACCGCCCACCCGGCGAAGTTCCCCGATGTGGTGGAACAGGCAACCGGCACCCGCCCCGCGCTGCCGCCCCACATGGCCGATCTTCACGAGCGGGAGGAACGCTTCACCGTGCTGCCGAACGACCTCGCCGCCCTGCAGGCGGCCGTTCGGGCGCATGCGCGGCGGAACAGGTAGCGCGCGATGGCCCGCGGGGGCTTTGCCCCCTGCAACCCCCACCGGGGAGCCTGAGGCTCCCCGGACCCCACCATCTGTTTGGCGGTGCGCCTGAGGTCAATGAACTCAGGCGGCGGACAGGCCAGCCTGTGGGGTCCGGCAGGTACAGCCCTCCGCATCCGAAGCGCCGGCGGGGAATTCCCTCCCCGCACCGCCTCAAGCCGCTTCCTCTGCCAGCGCCTCGTCCTTCTTGCGGCGGATCACGGGCGACATCATCAGCACCAGCGCCACTGCCGCGACGGCCAGCAGGGACGCGCTGATCGGCCTCTCCAGGAAGGTCATCCAGTCGCCGCGCGAAAGCAGCATGGCGCGGCGCAGATGCTCCTCCATCATCGGGCCGAGCACGAAGCCCAGCAGCAAGGGCGCGCCATCCAGCTTCAGCCGCGACAGCACGTAGCCGAGCAGAGAGGCGGCGCCCATGATGTACACGTCGAAGACACTGTTGTTCAGGCTGAAGGCGCCGATGCCGCAGAACACCAGGATCGACGGATACATGTACTTGTAGGGCACGCGGAGCAGCTGCACCCACAGGCCCACCATGGGCAGGTTGATGACCAGCAGCATGACGTTGCCGATCCACATCGAGCAGATCAGGCCCCAGAACAGGCCCGGCTGCGCCTCCATCATGCGTGGGCCAGGCTGGATGCCCTGGATGATCAGCGCCCCCACCATCAGCGCCATCACCGCGTTGGACGGGATGCCGAGCGTCAGCAGCGGGATGAAGGCGCTCTGCGCGCCGGCATTGTTGGCGCTTTCCGGGCCGGCCAGTCCCTCGATGGCCCCCTTGCCGAACATCTCGGGGCGGCGGGTGAGCTTGCGCTCCAGCATGTAGGACCCGAAGGAGGAAATCGACGCACCGCCACCCGGCAGGATGCCCAGCACGGTGCCGAGCAGCGTGCCCCGTACGCAGGCCGGCGCGGCGTAGCGCCATTCCTCCCGGGTCAGCCACAGCTTGCCGTGCTTGGCGACGGCTGCGCCGCGGTTCTCCGGATGGGTTAGGTTGAGGATGATTTCGGACACGCCGAACAGCCCCATGGCGAGGGCGACGAAATTGATGCCATCGGACAACTCGGGCACGCCGAAGGTGAAGCGCTGCTGCCCGGTCTGCACATCGGTGCCGACGAAGCCCAGCATGACGCCGAGCAGCACCATGCAGACCGCCCGGATGACATTGCCCTGCGACAGCACGCAGGAGACGATGAGGCCGAGGATCATGAGCGCGAAATACTCGGGCGGGCCAAAGGAGAGCGCCACCGAGGTCAGCGCCGGCCCCGCCGCGGCGACCACGCCGGTGGAGATCGTCCCCGCGAAGAAGGAGCCCAGCGCGGCGGCGGCGAGCGCGGCGCCGGCGCGGCCCTGGCGCGCCATCTGGTGGCCTTCGATCGCCGTGACGACGCCGGAGATCTCGCCTGGCAGGTTCAGCAGGATCGCGGTCGTGGAGCCGCCATACTGCGCGCCG
>DATCMG010000592.1:0-3374 GCA_036563555.1 Roseomonas sp.
TCTGGACCGGAATCGCCTGCCCGCCGATGCGAAGGACAAGGCCACCATCGGTCGAAACCGCCCCGGCGAGGAAGTTCTGCCCGAAGGTGACCGGGGCCGGCGCAATGGATGTCTGACCCGGATTCTCGAGGATCAGGCCTACGAGATCCCCCGCGCGGCTGGGCTGCGGGATGGTGGAACTGCTGGTCGCCATGTTTCGTCTTTCAACTCTTGCTGCCGGCAGGCTTCAGCGACGGCGACGTCCTTTGATCTCGTTCTCGCGAACGGGACGTCCGTCTCGGCCCAAGCCAACACGTTTTCGTGATATGACCCCATGTGAAACCCAGGCGCCGATTTGTGCCTTATTGCGCTGGTCGTGTTCCTACACGGCCCGGGATGCGCGGAGGTTTGGGGTCGCTGCGGAGGTGCGGGGGCCGGATCCCCTCATGTCCCGGCAGTTGCGACAAAGCGTCCACGATCCTTGCCCGATCGTGGCTCGCGAATTCCGGATGTCCAAGCATCCGTTGGGAAGCCGTTCCGAATGGAATGGCTTTGGTCCTGCTTGTGGACCAGGGTAAGCGCTGTAACGCAAGTCCACGGCACCGAAACTATTTTGAAGACTTTCCGTTGGAGGAAACCTTTACTGGTGTCCGGCGGTAGATACTGGTGGCGGATGCGGGCCGATTGCGCATGGGGCAGGCCCGGTGGATAAGCAGGCCGGCAGATGCTGGGGCGCATGATAAAGTATGGAGAATGAGACGGTCCGCCAGGACCTGATGCCACCGGACTATGCGGCCGGCACCGCGTTGTCCTGGTGGGCCATGATGGCCTCGAAGCTCGCCATCGCCGCGTTACGGCTGCCGCATGGCGCGCTGCGCCGCTTAGCCACGCCTCTGTCGCTCGGCGTGCACGCGGCCGCTTTCCATGACCATGTCGGCGGGGCGCTCAACACACTGCGCTTCCCGCCCTGGCTTTGGGAGAGCGGGCTGGTGGCGCGCAGCGGACTCCATGTGAACCGGCTGGGGCTGTCGCAAATCCTCGCGGCCTTCGCCGGGGCAGGCTTCGCCACGCGCCTCACCAATGTTAGGCACTGGCCCTAGGCCCCGGCCACCGCCATCCATCCGGCGCTGGGCCGGCGTGAAGCCGACAAGCTCGTCGCCTTCGCGCGGCTGGAGGCCGAGCCGGTCTGACCAGGGGGTAGGCGCGGAGCCCGGCTGCCGGCCCGGGCTGTCAGGCCGCGACGGAGGGCTTGGCCTGCCTGCGCCGCCGGGCCAGCCCCAGCCCCAGCAGCCCGGCGCCGAACAGGGCGAGCGAGGCCGGTTCCGGCACCGCGACGGTGGTCTGGCCCGTGAAGCTGCAGTCAGAGGTGCAGCCGATGACGGAAGTGAACACGCCCGAGAAGGTCGAGCCCGCAAGCGCGACATCGACGGAGAAAGCCGGGCTGCCCAGGATGAAGCTGCCGGTCGGCAGGCCTCCCGGCGCGCTCGTCACGCTCGCCGAGCCGGAGGTGCCGGTGGGAAGCAGGGCGGGGTTGAGGAGTTCATTCTCGGTCAGCGTGATGCCGAAGCCCGCGCTGGGGAGCGACAGCGAGACGGAGAGTGAAAGGATGCTGGAGACGCCCGCCGTGGAGACGGTGCCGCCGCTGAGCTGGTAGCTGATATTCAGGCCGCTGGCATAGGCGGCGTCCGTTACCACCATCGTCCCGCCGACAAGAAGGCTGCCGGGCGGGGTGGCGCCTGTCTGGGTGAAGGAGAAGACGACATCGGACTTGGCCGGGGCGGTGGCGGTCAGGATCGCGAGGGTTGCGGCAAGCCCGGCTGTCTTGATGTTCAGCATGCTGTCCTCTCCTTCATGCAGGCGGAAGCCTGGATTGGGGAGGGCAGCGCAAGCCCGGTGCCAACAAGAAACGGCTTTGCATTCCAGTGGCTTGCATCACGGCGAAGCCGTTCCGGAAACGGAGCCGTCAAGCCGGCCGACGCGGTTCAGCCCGGCTCGAAGCCCGCGATCTGCCGCCACGCAGCCTCGGTCAGCATGGCCAGCCCGAGTTCCTGCGCCTTCTTCGCCTTGGAGCCGGCATCCGCGCCCACCACCACGAAATCGGTCTTCTTCGAAACCGACTTCACCACCTTGGCCCCCAGCGCCTCGGCCCGCGCCTCGGCCTCCTGCCGCGTCATCGTCTCCAGGCTGCCGGTGAAAACGATGGACTTGCCGGAGAGTGCGCCCTCCGCCACCGCCTCGGCGGCCTCGGGCGTCACCTCATCGAGCAGATCGTCCAGCGCATCGACGTTCCGCTTCTCCGAGAAGAAGGCGACCAACTCCTGCGCGATGGCCGGGCCGATCCCCTGGATGCCGCCCAGATCCTCCCGTGCCTCGCTCCCCACGATGCGCGCATCCAGCATCGCCTGGCGCCATGCCGCCGCCGTGTGATAGTGCCGTGCCAGCAAGCGCGCATTCTGTTCGCCGATTCGGCGGATGCCGAGGGCGAAGATGAAGCGCTCCAGGCTCGGGCTGCGCCGTGCCTCGATGGCGGCGAGCAGGTTCGCGACCTTCTTCGATTCCCCCTTCGCGCTGCCGCCCCAGCCCTTCCAGCCGCGCAGCACGGCAATGTGCTTCTTCAGCCGGAAGATATCGGCCGGCGTCTCCGCCAGCTTCGCCTCGTGCAGCAGCACGATATTCTCGATGCCGAGGCCCTCGATATCCATCGCGTTGCGGGATGCGAAGTGGATCAGCCGCTCCACCTGCTGCGCCGGGCAGATCAGCCCGCCGGTGCAGCGCCGCACCACCTCGCCCTCCGGCCGGATGGCGGGGCTGCCGCATTCCGGGCAGGCGGCCGGCGGCTGCCAGGGCTCGGCGCGGCCGGGGCGATCGGGATCGACCACGCGGATGATCTGCGGGATCACATCTCCCGCGCGCTGCAACTCCACCATGTCGCCCACGCGCGCGTCGCGGCGGGCCACCTCGTCCTCATTGTGCAGCGTCGCGTGCTGCACCATCACGCCGCCGACATTCACGGGCTGCATCACCGCGCGCGGCGTCAGCGCGCCGGTGCGGCCCACCTGGATCTGGATTTCCAGCAGCCTCGTCACCGCGCGCTCGGCCGGGAACTTCCAGGCGATCGCCCAGCGTGGGGCACGCCCCACGAATCCCAGCCGCGCCTGCCAGTCCAGCCGGTCCAGCTTATAGACGATGCCGTCGATATCGTAGTCGAGCCCCGCCCGGCGCTCGCCCATGGCGGCCTGGAAATCCGCCGCCGCATTCTCGTCGCGCAGCAGCTCGGATAGTGGGTTCACCTGGAAGCCCCAGGCCCGCAGCGCCTGCAGATAGTCCCAATGCGTCTCCGCCACCGACGAGGAGGACGCCCCCTGGGCATAGGCGAACAGCTTCAGCGGCCGCTT
>DATCMG010000616.1:0-6465 GCA_036563555.1 Roseomonas sp.
CCTGGAAGCGGGTGCCGTCGAGGGCGAGATTGGCCAGCCGGTTCTTAGCGACCTTGTACGTCGCACCAGCCGCCCGCATCCGGCGCCGCAGATCATCCACCGCCGCGACCGTCAGCCCATTGTTCTGGGCCACGAGCACGAAGGAGGTTTCGGCGAACACCGAACCGAGGGAGGCGACGAACTCACGCTTCTCCGTACGGTCCATTCCCGTCTCCTACGAATACCGGCGCCTTGTGGAAGGGCCCCGGCCGGTTCACGCAGGGACAGCCCTGTGAAGGGCCGTCCCGGTTCGCCTGTCAGATTCAAGCCGGAAGCCAAGCCAAGCCCATCGGGAAAGCCCGGCGGGTCATCGTCTCTGGCACCCCGTCTCCCCGTTGCGCGGCCGGGTCTCCCCTGGGCCGCATCAAGACCGGAAGGTCACACCGGGTCTCGGACAGGTCAGGCAGGTTTCCCTGCCTTGCCCGCCTGCCCCTTGCGGGGCGGGCGTATCTCGCGCCCTGGGCTCAAAGCCCAGGGTTCAATTCAGGCGGAGAGGCTCGCCACGTCCACCTTGATGCCAGGCCCCATGGAAGAAGATACCGCCACCTTCTTCACATAGGTGCCCTTCGAGCCGGTCGGCCGGGCGCGCTGGATGGCGTCCACGAAGGCCTTCGCGTTCTCGAGCAGCTTGTCAGCCTCGAAGCTGGCCTTGCCGATGCCGGCATGAACGATACCGGCCTTCTCGGCACGGAACTCCACCTGGCCGGCCTTGGCGGCGGTCACGGCGCCACGGACGTCCATGGTCACGGTGCCGAGCTTCGGGTTCGGCATCAGGCCGCGCGGGCCAAGCACCTTACCAAGACGGCCAACCAGACCCATCATGTCCGGGGTCGCAATGCAGCGGTCGAAGTTGATGTTGCCGGCCTGAACGGCCTCCATCAGGTCCTCGGCGCCCACCACGTCGGCGCCGGCGGCCTGAGCCTCCTCCGCCTTCGAGCCGCGGGCGAAGACGCCCACGCGCACCGTCTTGCCCGTGCCGTTCGGCAGGCCGACCACGCCGCGGACCATCTGGTCGGCATGGCGGGGGTCGATGCCGAGGTTCATCGAGATCTCAACGGTCTCGTCGAACTTGGCGTTCGCGTTGGACTTCACCGTGGCGATCGCCTCGGCCAGCCCATAGTTCTTCTCGAGGTCCAGGCCCTCGGCGATCTTGCGGAGACGCTTGCCCTGCTTGGCCATCGATCAGCCCTCCACCACGCTCATGCCCATGGCACGGGCAGACCCGGCCAGCATCCGAACCGCGGCCTCTTCGGTCTCGCAGTTCATGTCCTTCATCTTCACCTTGGCAATTTCGGCCAACTGCGACTTCGTCACGCGGCCAACCACGCCACCCTTGCCCGGGGTCTGGCTGCCCTTCTCGAGCTTCGCCGCCTTCAGCAGGAAGTAGGTGTTGGGCGGGGTCTTGGTGATGAAGGAGAAGGTGCGGTCCGAGTACGCGGTGATGACCACCGGCGTCGGGGTCCCGGGCTCCATGCCCTGGGTCGCCGCGTTGAATTCCTTCACGAACTGCATGATGTTCAGGCCGCGCTGACCCAGCGCGGGGCCCACCGGCGGGGACGGATTCGCCTTGCCCGCCGGGATCTGCAGCTTGATGTAGCCGACGATCTTCTTCGCCATGCCCTGTCGCTCTCCTTAGCTCGGAGGCCCGCGGTACCTGCGGCCTGCCCCGCTAGGCTGGGGCCGGACCTCCCGCGTTCCTGGAAACGCGCGGCGGCCGGGCGGGGAGAACCCCAGCCCGGCCGGCGCGGAGGCGGCGTATAGTCGCCCCCGTCAGCCCTGTCCACCCCAAAAGGCGGAAACCCTTGCGGGAGAGGCGGTCAGGCCTTCTCCACCTGCCCATATTCCAGTTCCACCGGCGTCGCGCGGCCGAAAATGGAGACGGAGACCTTCACCCGGCCCTTCTCCTCGTCCACTTCTTCGATGACGCCGTTGAAGCTGGTGAAGGGGCCGTCAGCCACGCGGACATTCTCGCCCACCTCAAAGGTGATGGAGGGGCGGCGGGGCTTCTCGGCGTTGTCCTGCACCTGCTGGAGCATGCGCATCGCCTCGCGCTCCGGGATCGGGCTGGGCTTGTTCCGGGCGCCGAGGAAGCCGGTGACCTTGGGCGTGTCCTTCACCAGGTGCCAGGCGTCGTCGGTCATCTCCATCTTCACGAGCACATAGCCCGGGAAGAACTTGCGCTCGGAATTCACCTTCTGGCCGCGACGGACCTCCACCACCTCCTCGGAGGGGACGAGGACGTCCTCGATCTTGTCGGCGAGGCCCTTCTGGGCCGCCTGCTCCTTGATCTGGCTCGCGATCTTCTTCTCGAAGCCTGAATAGACGTGGACCACGTACCACTTCTTGTCGGCCATGGCCGCGAAGCTCCCGATCTGTGGCGCCCCGCCTCCGGCCCGGGCAATCGCCCCGGCCTCCGGCGAGGCACGCGAAAAATGCGTCTCCTGGGCCGGGGCCCTCAGACGAATCCGAAAAGCAGGCGCATGCCCAGTTGGATCAGCCAGTCCGTCACCAGGAAGAAGACGGCGGCCAGGGCCGAGAGCGCGAGCACCAGCCCGGTGGTGATCAGCGTCTCCTTGCGGCTGGGCCAGGTGACCCGGCTGATCTCCTGCCGAACGTCGCGCAGATAGCCTGCAGGATTGAAACCGGCCACGTCAGGCCCCTCCCGGCGCCAGGGCCCAGATATGCCCCCTTTGGAGGCTGTCCCTGGACCATTCGGCGCGATGCCCGTGAAAATGGTCATGCGCGGCCCGCCCTGGCAGGGGCGGAGGGTCTCGAACCCCCAACCTCCGGTTTTGGAGACCGGCGCTCTAGCCAATTGAGCTACGCCCCTAGCGGGACCGCGCAGGGGCCGTGCCTTAAGGCAAGGCGGCGCGGCTGTCGAGAGGCTGTACGTCAGCGAGGCAGAAGGCGATGCCCGGTGGAGGCCAGGGCGGCGCCCCAGGCCTGCGGATCGCCCCGCCAGCCGCGCCCCTCCCCCTCCTCCTGCACGGTGATCGCCTCGATGCCGGCGGGGACGGCGCCAGGCTCGTAATTGACGGCGAGGAGTCGGAACCCGGCCCCGGGCGCGAGATTGCGCAGCATCGCCTGCAGCCGCGCCAGCGCGGCCGGATCGTCATGCTTGTGGTGCTCGCGCACATAGAGGACCGGCCCCTCCGCCGCCGCGGCCCGCAGCCGCCCCGCGAGGTGGGCGAAGCGCGCGGCCGCCTTCGGGATCTGTTCCTGCCAGCCCGGCAGCAGCGAATCCCCCTCCCCGCGCGGAAAGTCGTGGTGATGAAGGATGCCGAGGCGGGTGTTCCTCACGGAATGCAGCATGCCCTTGGCGTCGCGCAGGGCGGTCAGCCGCCCGGGATCGTAGATACGGGCCGCGTCCAGCCCTTCCTCCAGGCAGGTCAGCAGGCCCGGCAGGGGCAGGATGAACCAGTCGAAGGGGAACTTCCCCTCCCCGCCGAAATGCAGGCGCAGATTATGCGTCAGGCGGCAGCGGGCACCCAGGGGAATGACGTGGCGGAAGTCCATGGCTCGGCTCCCTCAACGCGGCACCCGCTCCATGTAATCCTGGCAGAGGACCCGGAGCACGGCCCGCTGGAAGGATACAGGGTCGCGCGTGTCGATCTGGTGCTGGTTCATGGCCAGGAAGAGGTAGCGGCGGATGAAGCCCGGGTCATGCCCCGATTCGGCGGCGGCAAGGGCGGCGGGCGCCGCTTCCGGCTCCGTCAGCTCCGTGGCCGCGACCCGATATTCCGCCTTGCCGGCCACGATCACGGGCTTGCCATGCAGCAGTGCCTCGAACCCCACGCCGGAATTGACGGTCAGCACGGCGCGGGCCCTCGGGATCAGCGCGTGGACGGAGGCATGGCTGACCGTGACCAGCCCTGGCGCCGCCCCAGCGGGCAGCGCCTCCAGCAGCCGCGCCACTGATGGATTGGTGCAGTGCGGGTGCCGCTTCAGCACGACCGGAACCCCCGCCCCCGCCAGGGATGCGACCATGCGGCGGATGCCCTCAAGATAGGGCGCCTCATAGTTCTTCAGGCCGGTGACGGGGTCATTGGGAAGCTGGAGCGGCAGGAAGACGAAGCCCTCCCCCTCCACCGGCACGGAGGCGTCCTGCTTGTACTTGGAACGTCCCTCCGCCAGCCACGGAAGGGTCCGCGTGGAATGGTAGGCATCGGCGGTGGCTTGCTCGACAGCCAGCACCTCCTGGCGTTCCAGCGCGGCCAAGGCCGACCAGCCGGCGATTCCCAACCGATCGAAGGTGAGCATGTGCGGCAGGGCCGCCTGGGTGTAATTCCACCGCCCCGTCGCCTTGCCGATGCCGTGCCAGACCAGGCGGATCAGATGGTCCCCCGGCGGTGCCTCGTGGGGCGAGTGCAGCAGCAGGGGTGCATTGGCCGCGGCGAGCACGTCCAGGAGGCCAGAGAGCAGGCGGCGATGATCGGCCGTCTCCACCCTGTGGGCCATGGTCCAGGTGGGGCGGGTCACGCCTTGCAGCAGGCGGATGGCCGGCAGCGGGTCCGATACGCGCCAGGTCTCGCGCATCATCTTGCGCAGCACCGGGAGGAAGTCCGTCCGCCCCTTCCAAAAGACGGCCTCCAGCGCCGCCCCTTCGGGAATCAACAGCGTGGTCTCGTCGATAAGGGGCATGGGCGCGGCTCAGCCCCGGAGCGGCGGATCCTGCACCACCAGGGTGCGGGCCAGCCGGTCGTGCCAGCATTGCCGGCGCGGATCCCAAAGCATCCAGAAATAACCGAGCCCGAGCGGCAGGCCCGACAGGACATAGCCGAGATAGCGGATCACGAGCCGCGGCCAGGGCGGGGTGCGCCCGGTTTCGGCATCCACGATGCGGAGACGCAGCAGCATCTTGCCGGGTGTTGCCTGCCGCGTGGCCCAGAAGAGAAGGACGATCAGGGCGGAGATGAGCTGGAGCATCACATCCGCGCCCGGCGAAAGCCCCTGCCCACCCCTTGCGAGGTCGCCCAGCAGCACGAGCACCAGTCCCAGCGGCAACATCCAGGCCGCGTCCAGCAACTGCGCGGCGAGGCGCGTCCAGAAGCCTGCCAGTTCCACCCCGCCCTGCTCGGCCATGCCGCTCCCTACCGGGCCTGTCTTCCACCCGTTGTCCGTTCCGGGGGGCGCCTTGTCCAGCCCTGCCCCACCCAGCCGGCCGCCGCCCCAAACGAGAAAGGGCGAGCCCCTTCCGGTGGCCCGCCCCCTCGCCGCATCCGCCTTGCGGCGGAAGCTTACTTCTCGATGCTCGCGACGACGCCGGCGCCGACGGTGCGGCCACCCTCGCGGATGGCGAAGCGCAGGCCCTCATCCATGGCGATCGGGGCGATCAGCTCGACCGACATCGACACGTTGTCGCCCGGCATGACCATCTCGACGCCCTCGGGCAGCTGCACCACCCCCGTCACGTCGGTCGTGCGGAAGTAGAACTGCGGGCGGTAGTTGGTGAAGAACGGCGTGTGACGGCCACCCTCCTCCTTGGTCAGCACATAGGCCTCGGCCTTGAACTTGTTGTACGGCTTGATCGAGCCGGGGGCCGCCAGAACCTGGCCGCGCTCCACGTCCTCGCGCTTCGTGCCGCGCAGCAGCGCGCCGATGTTGTCCCCCGCCATGCCGCTGTCCAGCAGCTTGCGGAACATCTCGACGCCGGTCACCGTCGTCTTCACGGTGTCCTTCAGCCCGACGATCTCGACTTCCTCGCCCACCTTGATCACGCCGCGCTCGACGCGCCCCGTCACCACCGTGCCGCGGCCCGAGATCGAGAACACGTCCTCGACCGGCATCAGGAACGGACGGTCCACCGCGCGCTCGGGCTGCGGGATGTAGGCGTCCACCGCCTCCATCAGCTTCAGGATCGACTGCTCGCCGATCTCGGGGGACTTGTCCTCCAGCGCCATCAGCGCCGAGCCGTGGATGATCGGGATGTCGTCGCCCGGGAACTGGTAGGAGGAGAGCAGCTCGCGCACCTCCATCTCGACCAGCTCCAGCAGGTCGGGATCGGCCATGTCCACCTTGTTCAGGAACACGACCAGCGCCGGCACGCCCACCTGCCGGGCCAGCAGGATGTGCTCGCGCGTCTGCGGCATCGGGCCGTCGGCCGCCGACACCACCAGGATCGCGCCGTCCATCTGCGCCGCACCCGTGATCATGTTCTTCACGTAGTCGGCGTGGCCGGGGCAATCCACATGCGCGTAGTGGCGGTTCGCCGTCTCGTACTCGACATGCGCCGTCGAGATCGTGATGCCGCGAGCCCGCTCCTCCGGCGCCTTGTCGATCTGGTCATACGCCGTGAACGACGCCCCACCCGACTTCGCCAGAACCTTCGTGATCGCAGCCGTCAAAGACGTCTTGCCATGATCCACATGGCCAATCGTCCCGATGTTGCAGTGCGGCTTGTTCCGCTCGAACTTCGCCTTCGCCATT
>DATCMG010000619.1:0-9128 GCA_036563555.1 Roseomonas sp.
CGCTGCTGCAACGCCGCGGCTACGACGTGCGGGTTTACGAGCAGGCGAAGGCCTTTGCCCGCGTCGGCGCCGGTATCCAGCAGAGCTCGAATGCCCTGAAGGTACTGCGCGCGCTCGGCCTCGAGCCGCGCCTGCGCGAACTGGCCTTCCAACCGAAGAGCTGGAATAACCGGGAATGGGACACGGGCGCCGTAAAATACGAGCTGCCCCTCGGCTCCGCCTTCGAGGAGCGCTACGGCGCGCCCTACCTGCTGATGCATCGTGGCGACCTTCATGCCGCCATCCTATCTGCCCTGCCGGAGGCTTGCATTGAGCGCGGCAAGACCTTGCTGGAGCTTGAGCAGGACGGAAGCGGCGTCTCCATGCGCTTCGCGGATGGCAGCACGGCGCGGGCGGACGCACTGATCGGCGCCGACGGCGTCCACTCCAGGGTGCGCGAATGGATGCTGGGCCCGGAGGAGCCGCGCTTCACCGGGCGCGTCGCCTACCGCACCACCTTCCCCGCGTCCCTTCTCGGAGGCTACCCGATCGACGACTGCACGAAGTGGTGGGGCCCGGACCGGCACGTCGTGATCTACTACGTCACGCCAAGGCGGGACGAGGTATACTTCGTCACCAGCGTACCCGAGCCCGAATGGCGCAATGAATCCTGGTCGGCCAAGGGCGACCTCAACGACTTGCGTGCCGCCTTCGCAGGCTTCCACCCCCAGGTGCAGGCAGTCTTCGCGGCCTGTCCCGAAGTGTACAAATGGGCCCTCTACGAGCGGGATCCGCTCCCGCGCTGGTCGGAGAGGCGCGTCGCCTTACTCGGCGATTCCTGCCACCCCATGGTGCCCTACATGGCGCAGGGCGCGGCCTCCGCGATCGAGGACGGGGCCGTCCTCGCGCGCTGCCTCGATGAGGCGAGTACGTTGGAAGGCGCCTTTTCCCGCTACGAGGCCACTCGCCGCGAGCGGACATCGCGCGTCCAGCTCACCTCGCACCGGAACGAATGGATGAGCCGGCGGACGGACCCGGACTGGGTTTATGGCTACGACGCATGGACCGTGCCGCTAGCAGAGCCGTCCCTGGCCTGACGGCCGGTTCCACGACGCCGGCCGGAAAAGAACGAGAAGACGGAGGAGAATAGGATGATCGAAGTCCGACGCCGCGACGCACTGCGGCTCGCTGCTGTGGCCAGCCTCTCGGCCCCGGTCATCGCGCATTCGCGGGACGTATGGCCGACCCAGCCCGTGCGCGTCGTCGTGCCGTTCTCGCCTGGCGGTCCGACGGATGTGGCGGCACGCTTGGTGGCGGACGGCCTGTCCACTGTCCTGCCGCAACGCGTAATCGTCGAGAACCGGACGGGATCTGGTGTCGTCGTCGGCAGTGAAATGGTCGCGAAGGCACCGAAGGACGGCGGAACCTTTCTGTACACCACGGCCGCGCATGCCGTCCTGCGCCCGCTCTTTACTAACCTGAGCTTCGATCCGGTTCGGGACTTCCAGCCCGTCGCTCTCATCGGCGTCATCCCAATGCTGCTGATGGTTAATAACGCCGTTCCGGCGCGCTCCCTGACGGAGCTGATCGGTTTGCTCCGCGCCGCGCCGGGGCGGTACAACTATGGCACCTCCGGTGCGGGCAGTGCAGCCCACTTGGCGACCGAGCTCTTTCTGCAGCAGGCCGGCAACCTCCGCGCGAACCACATCCCCTACCGGGGAGCGGCGCTCGCTATGCCCGACCTGCTGAACGGCAACTTGACGATGTTCTTCAATGTCGCCTCCGACGGCGTAGCCAGCGTGCAGCGCGGCACCACGCGGGGGCTCGCCATCAGCGCGGCGCGCCGGATGCCGCAGTTGCCTGACGTGCCGACCTTTGAGGAGGCGGGGCTGCCGGGCTACGAAGCTTACACTTGGCACATGCTACTCGCCCCGGCCGGAACCCCTCCGGAGATTGTTCAGGCGATGAACGAGGCCGTGAATCGGGTCATGCGAGATGAACGGGTACTTCAGCGGTTCGGCGATCTGATCGTGGAGGCGCGCTCCGACACCACGCCGGAGACAGCCGCACAGTGGCTGCAGGCGGAGATTGCGAAGTGGGAACCGCTCGCGCGTCAGGTCGGCATCAACCCGAGCTGACTACTAGGGCCGGGAGAACGGGGAGCCACGTCGTGCATCATCATGCTTCGCCGTGCCGCGTCCCCGCGACGGGACCCATCCATCCAACCTGACGGCACTGGGTGCCGCATCCGAGGAGCTGACGTCCATGGTCCGCCACACCGCGGCGCATCATCTGATCGAGGCCATGTGCGAAGCCGGAATCGAGCATATCTTCTGCAATCTCGGCACCGACCACGTCTCGATCATCGAGGAGCTGGCTCGATGGGATGCGGCCGGCCGCGAGCACCCCAAGATCGTGCTCTGCCCGCACGAGAACGTGGCGGTCCACATGGCCGGTGGCTACGCGGCCATCACGGGGCGGGGTCAGGCCGTGCTCGTGCACGTGGATGCCGGCACCGCCAATGCCGCCATGGCGGCGCACAACCTCTTCCGCGCGCGGCTGCCCGTCTTCCTCATGGCCGGCCGCGCGCCCTTCTCATCGCGCGGGGAACTGCCGGGCGGGCGGGACAACTACGTCCACTTCGTCCAGGATCCCTACGACATCGCGAGCCTCGTCCGGCCCTATGTGCACTGGGAGTACTCCCTGCCCTCGGGCGTCGTGGCGAAGGAGGCCTTTGCACGCGGCCACGCCATGATGCAGGCCGAGCCTCGTGCGCCCGTCTATATGAGCCTGCCTCGCGAGGTGCTGGCCGAGGAGATCGAGGACGCGAAGGTCCACGCCTTCCCTGCGTCCCGCTTCGCAGGCCTTCCCGCCCGCGGCACCGACCCGGCCACGGTGGCCCGGATCGCCCAAGCGCTGATGGCGGCCGAGAATCCCGTGGCTTTCACCGCCTATCTCGGCCGCAACCCGGCGGCTGTCCCCGTGCTCGATGCGCTGGCGCGCGAGGCCGGCATCCGCGTGGTGGAGCATGCGACCGTCCAACTGAACATCCCCCACGACAGTCCCTGCTTCGCCGGCTTCGACCCGCAGGGCCCCGCCGCGGAGACCGACCTCGGCCTGCTACTGGACGTGGACGTGCCCTGGATCCCGCAGGTGGTCCAGGAGAATCCATTCGCCGAGTGGATCCAGGTGGACGTGGACCCCCTCAAGCGCGACCTGCCCATCTGGAGCTTTCCTGCCGAGCTGCGCGTGGCCGGCGACTGCGCGACGGTGCTGACCCAGGTGCTGGAGATGGTGCGTGCCCGCGCGGATGATGCCTTCCGTGCCCGCGTCGCCGCGCGCGTTGCCTCCTGGGCCGGATCCCGCCGCGCGCGGGAGGAGGCCGCGCTGGCGGCCGCCGCGAACCCGGGCGAGCCGGATGCGCTCAACCCCGCCTGGGTGCTCGCCACGCTCGACCGCCTGATCGGGCCGGAGGACATCGTGCTGAATGAGGCGGTGCGGAACGCCCCGGTGGTGCTCAGCCAGCTCCGTCGCACCGTGCCCGGCTCCTATATCGGCATGGCGGGCGGCGGCCTCGGCTTCTCGGGTGGCATGGCACTCGGTGTGAAGCTTGCCCGCCCGGATCGGCGGGTGGTGCAGATCGTCGGGGACGGCACCTTCCATTTCTCCAGTCCAGACAGCGTCTACGCGACGGCGCAGCACTACAACCTTCCCATCTTCACGGTGGTTCTCGACAACCGCGGCTGGCAGGCCGTGAAGACGGCGACGCTGAAGGTTTACCCGGACGGCGCGGCGCAGGAGAGCGACAGCTTCCTGTCCCGCCTCGACGGACGGCGCAATGGGAGCCGGCGGCACTTCGAAGAAGTGGCAAAGGCCTTCGGCGCCCACGGTGATCGCGCGACGACGGCCGAGGAACTCGAGCCCGCCATCCGCCGATGCCTGGACGCCCTGGAGAGCGGCCAAGCGGCCGTCCTTACCGTCCGTGTCGCACCGCTTTAGCCCGCTACCTTCCAGCGGTCGATTGCATGCCCGTCGGCGCGAGCAATGAGCGCACGCCGGGAATTAGGCCCCGTTCAGGAGAGGAGTTCCCGATGTCCGTGACGCGCCGCGCCATCATCACCGTACCGGCCCTACTGTCCGTACCGGCCCGTGCCCAGGGCTTTCCCGAACGGCCCGTGACCCTCGTCGTGCCTTTTACTCCGGGCGGTACGATCGACGTGCTCGCCCGCGCGATGGCGCCGGAGCTCTCCCGAGAACTCGGTCAGCCCGTCCTGATCGACACGCGCCCAGGCGCCGGCGGGAACCTGGGTGCGGCCTATGTCGCCCAGCAAGCGCGGCCGGATGGCCACACGCTTCTCTTTACCGGTGCGGGGCTGGCGAGCAGCGTATCCCTGAATGTGCTGCCCTTCGATCCCGTCCGCGACCTCACCCCCGTGGCGGGTGTCGGCGCCATCCCCAGTCTCGTCGTTGTCTCGCCCCAGTCGCCTTACCGCGATATGGCGGCCCTTATCTCGGCCGCCCGGGCAAGGCCGGGCACTGTCACCTACGCCTCCGCCGGCCCCTCGACCGGCACCCACCTCGCCGGCGCGCTGCTCGGCATCGCAGCGGGGGTGGATCTGGTTCACGTGCCCTACCGCGGCGCGGGCCCTGTCTATCCCGACCTGATCGCGCGCCGGGTCGACATGATGCTGGACATTATGACCTCGTCCATTGGACAGGTGCAGCAGGGTGCCGTGACAGCACTCGCCACGACCTCCGCCCGCCGGTCGGACGTACTTCCGGAGGTGCCGACCGTCGCCGAGTCCGCGGTGCCGGGCTACGAGTTCGCCACCTGGATCGGGCTGTTCACCCGCGCCGGTGCGCCGGAGAACTCGCTGCGGCAATTGGAGAGGGCAGTGCTCCGGGCGGTCGCAGCACCGGACGTGCGCCATCGTCTCCAACTCTCCTCCGCGGAGCCAATCCCGGCGAGTGCTGATGACTTTGCACGCTACTTTCAGCAGGACGTCGAGCGCTGGGCGGTGATGGTAAGGGCAGGCCGGCTTGAACGGGCGCAGTGACCGAAAGGCTTCGACAGCGGTCAGCATAGGCGTCGAGGCATTTCGCCCGACGCAGGAGCATGGGCGCTCTGCTCTTTCGCTCAGCCCCGGGTTACTCTGAGCGGGACCCCCGCGTCGCGCTGACCCGGCCCAGGGCACGTCACAATGACCGCCCAGAGAATGTTTGCGCCCAGTTGCTCTCGCTGCTCCAACTTTCCACAAAACAACTTTTCTCTGCCGCGGTCATGACCGAGGTTTCGGCCATGTGCCGGTGGCTTTTGCGTGCAGACCTTGATACTTCGAGGCCGGAACGAGTGACGTTTGTGCGTCGTCAGGGCTCATGAGACAGGCGGGGATGGTTGAGGAAAGGAGGATTTCTGGCTCATCGTAACCACCGAGGAGTGGACATGAGCCATAAATCTGCCGCCCCAAAGACGTCCGCTGAGCGGGTGGTGCGCGACATTCGCCGAGCGACCCGCAAGCACCACTCGGCCGAGGACAAGATCCGCATTGTGCTGGAGGGGCTCCGTGGGGAGGAGAGCATCGCCGCGCTGTGCCGACGCGAGGGCATCGCTGAGAGCCTGTACTACACGTGGTCCAAGGAGTTCCTGGAGGCCGGCAAGCGCCGCCTGGCCGGGGACACGGCCCGGGCGGCCACGACCGACGAGGTCAAGGACCTCCGTCAGGAAGCCCGCACCCTGAAGGAGGTCGTGGCTGAGCAGGCGCTTGAACTGCGGCTGCTCAAAAAAAGTATGATCGCGGATGGGGGCGACCGCGAATGAGGTACCCCGCTTGCGAGAAGCTCGAGATCATCTGCCTGGTCGAGGGGTCGCATCTGCCGGTCCGCCGCACCCTGGAGCGGCTTGGAATCCCGCACGCTACCTTCTATCGCTGGTACGACCTGTACCAGGACGGTGGCCCCGAGGCGCTCGAGGACAAACCATCCCGCCCTGACCGGGTCTGGAACCGTATCCCCGACGAGGTGCGGTCCCGCATCGTCGATCTGGCGCTCGAGGCGCCGGAGCTATCCCCGCGCGAGCTCGCGGTGCGCTTCACGGACATGCAGAGCTACTTTGTCTCGGAGGCTTCGGTCTACCGCCTGCTCAAGGCGCATGACCTGATCACCAGCCCGGCCTTCATCGTGGTCAAGGCGGCCGATGAGTTCCACACCAAGACCACCGCGCCGAACCAGCTCTGGCAGACGGACTTCACCTACCTCAAGGTGACCGGCTGGGGCTGGTTCTATCTCTCCACCGTGCTCGACGACTTCTCCCGCGTTCGGCCTGGCCCTCGGACCAGTGGCGGGCTCAGGCCTCACCATCGCCTGGAAGCTCTGCGCCACCATGGCGGCGAGCGACGTCACCGAGACGCTGGAGGCGGCACTCGCCGCCTCAGGCTGCGACCAGGCAAAGGTCCGGCACCAACCACGGCTGCTCTCCGACAATGGCCCCTGCTACGTCGCAGATGACCTGGCCAAATGGCTCGAGAAAAAGTGTGTCGAGCATATCCGCGGCGCTCCCTGCCACCCGCAGACCCAGGGCAAGATCGAGCGCTGGCACCAGACGTTGAAGAACCGCATCCTGCTCGAGAACTACTATCTGCCCGGTGATCTCGAGGCGCAGATCGAGAGCTTCGTCGAGCACTACAACCACCAGCGCTACCACGAGAGCCTGCAGAACCTCACCCCGGCCGATGTCTATCTCGGCCGAGGACAAACCATCCTGATCGAGCGTGAACGCATCAAGCGCCAGACCATCCAGCAGCGGCGCTTGCTGCACCACTGCCAAGCCGCTTAACGTCAACCACCAGATGCGCCAGAGCCTCCGCTAAGCCAGCTCCCTCACTGTCCCAAAGCATTCGACGACGGACACGCAAGGCCCGGCCGGAGCAGAAGATCGATGCCGCCATGGCCCTCATCATGGCACTCGGCCGCGACATCTCCGGACAGGATGAACCCAACCTTGAGGACTTCCTGAAATACTCCCTCTTCTTCGTGTGACGCTTGGCAGGCCGTCGAGGCGGAGCTGCTGACCTTCCTGGCCGGCAGGCACGACGACCAGGTGGACGCGCTGGGCCTGGTCGGACGGCATTGCACCGGGCTGGCCTGGGGGAGCAGGCTGGCGTCTCTTTGGAGGCCACGTCATGTCCGAGCTGGTGGTTGCCGGCCGCAAGGTGTGCTTCGCTGACGTCGGCTCCGGCGAGCCCGTCCTGCTCCTGCATGCCGCCTCCAGCTCCTCCGCCCAGTGGCGCTCTTTGAGTGAGGCACTCCTTGCTCGCGGCGGCCTCCGCGTGCTTGCTCCCGACCTGCAGGGATACGGCGGCAGCACATCCTGGGACCCGCGCCAGCCGCTCCGGCTCGAGGACGAGTTCGGTCCGCTGCGCGCCGTCATTGACCATGCCGGAGGCGGGCCGCTGCACCTGATCGGGCACTCTTACGGCGCGATGCTCGCCCTGCGGCTCGCGCTGGCCGATCCAGCGCTTCGGTTGCGTAGCCTCACGCTGATCGAGCCGGTGGCATTCTGGCTCTTACGCGGGGCGGGCGAGCAGGGCCTCTACACCGAAATCCGCACCATCGCCGAGGCTGCCATGCAGGCGTTTGACGCGGGCGACATTGTGGGCACAGTGGCACCCTACATCGACTACTGGAGTGGACAGGGTGCCTGGGAGGCGCTGCCGGAGCCGGTGAGGAACTATGTCCTCGCAACAGCTGGGAAGGCTCGCTGGGCGGTAGCCCTGGGCGATACTGACGCTGGCGCTTCACTGACGGATTGCGAACGCTTGCAGGTGCCGACACTTCTCATCCGCGGCGAGAGAGCGCGGGCGCCGACGCGGCGGATTGTTGACCTCCTGCAGGACGCGATCCCTGGCGCGAGCATCGCAGACATTCCTAATGCCAGTCACATGGCCCCGATCACCCATCCAGAGCCGGTGAACGCGGCGATTGCAGCCCATCTAAGTCGTGTATCATCATCACCAGCAGGTGACGTTTGAGGATCTGACAAGCAGCCTTTGAGAAGGTATCGGGTCCTTCCGAACATCAGCCGCCTCATGTTCACGGCCCAGCACCGACCGTTGCCGGGTGGTGAACACCCCTCAGCGATGTTGACTGAGGGCCTATCGCGCCGAGACGAAGTTGTTGTTGGGGCCGTCTCGTGCAGCAACTCATCGGCCTGTCTTCGGGCGCCTCACCTGGTCGAGGTGGGGGTGAACTGCGGCTCAGGGATCGACATTGAGGTGCCGTGACGCTTCCGGCGGCTCAGTGCCGCGATGGATTGCGGCGGCGCGGGCGAGCGCCGCTCGGTCGGCTTCGTCCAGCCGCGTCGCGTGGCGCAGGTGCTCGGTCCAGGACTCCACCGCCCAGAGCTCCGTCCAACGATCAGGCTGGGCGAGGTCCTCGTAGAGTCTCCAGCCAGCCGCCCCCGCGCGCAAGCGAACCTGGCGGACCTCTCTCATGGCAGCGAGAAACGCGTCGCGATCGGCAGGATTGATCTGGTAATGGACCGCCTGCAGCACCCGCCCGGACTCGTCGTGCAGCAGACCAGTCAACGCTGATGCTGGAGCCTTGGGCCGGGGCAGCGGGATAGAAGGCGGCGCCTTTGCCCGTCGCGCCGCACCGAGCGTGTGGACCGCGAGCCGCCAGGGCCGCACTAGTACAGCGGTTAAGGCGCCAATACCGGCGCAGAGACCTAGGGCGATCGGCACGCCCGCCTTTGTTCCCACCCAGCCCCACAAGGTGGAGCCAACTGCCAGCGCACCAAAGAACGAAAGATGATAGATCCCAAGGGCTCGCGCCCGAGCCCAGTCTGGCGCGGTCATCTGGGCCGCCGCTCCCAAGGTACTTCCTGCCGTCAGCCAAGCCGCGCCGAAGAGCAGCAGTGCCAGAGCCGCGGGCGCCCAGTGCCCGGTCACACCGAGGAGAGCCATCGCCGCATAGGCAAGCAGGGAGGCCAAGAACACCAACTTCCCCTGAGAGACGCGTTCCCTGAGCACGGGCAACACGACCCCTGCGGCAACGGCGCCGCAGCCGGCCACGCCCAGCATCGCCCCGAACGTCGCCGGCCCGAGACCAAGCCCCTCACGGACCACCAATGGTAGAAGCGCCCAGACGGCCGA
>DATCMG010000620.1:0-8056 GCA_036563555.1 Roseomonas sp.
CCCGCGCGATCGAGGCGGCGGTGGCGGAAGCCGTCATGGCCGGGGAGGCGACGGTCTCCTCATCGGCGCGACAGCCACTGAACGAGCTGCCCGCGTAGCCAGACCTCGCCCGGATCCTGGTCCACGGCGGTGCGCCAGACCATGTGCATCACCGCCTCCGGGCAGGAAAAGGGCGGCGGATCGGCCGCGAGCGCGGCCAGCCCGCCAAGGGCCGCGACCGCGTCCACCACGGCTTCGCTAACCAGGCAAAGCAGGTCCGTGCCCAAAAGGGTGCGCGGCATCAGGCCGAAATCCGGCACGCCGAGCACCACCTGCCGGCTTCTGCCCAGCTTCGCCAGTTCCTCATCCGCGAAGCCGGTCAGGTCGCCCCGGGGCGTGACCAGCAGATGCGGCCTGGCGCAATAGCTGTCGAGATCGACCGGGCCGGGCGAATTCGCATCCCGCAGCACGCGCCAGCCGCTTCGGCGCAGCACGCGCTGCTTCGTCGCCGCGGGCAGGTCCGCGGTGAAGCCAACCGCCATGCTGACCTCCCGTGTTTCCAGCATGCGCGGGATGGTGCGGTAGGTGGCCGCGCGGATGCTGATCCGGCAGTGCGGCGCCGCCTTCCGCAGGAGCGGCAGGAAGGGGATCATGGCCATCACGACATCCTCGCTCATGCCGATCCGGAAGGTGCGCGCATCGGCGGCGGGGTCGAAGGGAACAGCGCCGGCGATCGCGCCGGCCATGCCCTGCAGGGCGGGGGCGAGTTGCTCCATCAGCGCCTCGGCCCTCGGGGTGGGCTCCAGCGTGCGGCCGTTGCGGATGAAGAGCTCATCCCGGAAGAAGGTGCGCAGCCGCCCGAGTGCGGAGGAGGTGGCGGGCTGCGAGAGGAACAGGGACTCCCCGGCCCTGGTCACGCTGCGTTCCCGCATCAGGGCGGCGAAGACGGGAAGAAGGTTCAGGTCGAACTGTCGCAGGCCCGCCTCATCCGGCCGTTGAGCCATGCTTTCCTCCCTGCGCTCCCCGTCCGATGCGGCGGAACGCGGGAGTGCTGCGCGGTTCCATTCACCAGACAAATGGGACGTGTTCGCGAGGTCAAGTGAAGCCCGCGGTGATCGGGCCACATGCCGCTGGCCGAGACGACGGCACGGCGCCGCCCTGAACGAAGAGGACCGCCGGCGATGCCGACGGCCCTTTTCGCATCCACGGCCCCGGTTCGGCTCACCCGCGCCGAAGGTTCCACATATACGGGTTCGGTCCCTGCAGAACGCCGGAGAGGTCCGAGCGGAACCCGGTCTTCAGCACGAACAGCCCGCTGGGCGCGAAGCCCACGTGATCCCAGGCGGTCCGCTGCACCTCCGCGAAGGCGGCGGCCTGGGCCGCGGGATCGGGCGCGTAGAGCCAGCGCTCGATATTGGCTTCCGTCGCGGGGTCGGTGGGCCAGCCGAACCAGGCGGTGGGGCCGTCGCCCCGGATGCCGGAATTCACTGCGGGGTTGGCGATGGAGGCGGCGGGGAAGTTGGTGGGGTAGATGTTCCAGCCGCCGTGATTCGCATCCTCCCGCGAGTTGCGGCGGGTGAGCATCGCGGCCCAATCCATCTCCTGCAGATCGACCTGGAAGCCGAGCTGGCGGCAGATATCGGCGGCCAGGCGGCCCTGGGGCGCGACGGCGGCGAAATCGGTGGGGTTGATGATCACCACCTTCGCGCCCTCCGCCCCCGCAGCGCGGATGGCGGCGCGGGCCTTCTCGAAGTCGCGGGGCGGTGCGGGGAATTCGGCCACGTCCGGCAGGGTGCAGGGAAACAGCGCATGGCATTCCCGCCAATCGCCGGGGGCGGCGACGGCCGCCATGTGGTCGGACTGGCTGATGCAGTCCCTGATGGCGCGGCGCACCTCCACCTTGTCGAAGGGCGCGTGCAGGTGGTTGAAGCGGATCACGCCCAGGAAGCCGATCGGGTCATAGATCTGCGTCCGGATGTTCCGGTCCCGCGCAAGGAGCGGCAGCAGGTCGGGCAGCGGATATTCCACCCAGTCCACCTCCCCGCGCTGGAGGGCGACGCCGGCCGTCGCACCATCGGGGATGATGTGCCACTCCAGCCGGTCGAAATGCACGCGCTTCCCGCCCGAGGCGCCCTCGGCCGGTTCGTCGCGCGGCACATAGGCCTCGTTGCGGGCATAGGCGACGAAGCTGCCGGGGTTGAACTCGCCGGCCAGGAACTTCCAGGGGCCGCTGCCGGTCATCTCCGGCACAGGCCGGCTAGGATCGGTTGCCGCCAGGCGCTCGGGCATGATGAAGGAAGGCACGCTGGCGGGCTTGGCAAGCGCATAGAGCAGCGCGGGGAAGGGCCGGTTCAGGCGGATGGTGAGGGTGCGGTCGTCCGGCGTGCCCCATTCGGCCACGGCGCGGCCAAGGATCTGCCCGAACAGGTCGCGCACGCACCAGCGCTTGAGACTGGCAACGCAATCCCGCGAGCGCACGGGCTCCCCATCATGGAAGCGCAGCCCATCGCGCAGGCGGATGGTCCAGAGCAGCCCATCCGCGCTCGTCTCGTGCCCCGAGGCCATCTGCGGGCGGGGCGTAAGCTTCGCATCGGTGGCGTAGAGCGTGTCGAACACGCAGAAGCCGTGGGTGGTGCTGATCGTGGCATTCTGCACGATCGGGTCCAGTGCCGTCAGCGCCGCCTGCGGCACGAAGCGCAGCGTGCGCGAGCGCGCCGGTTGAGCAAGGGCCGGAAGCGGCAGCGCGGAAAGCGCGGCGCCCTTCAGCAGGGAACGGCGTTGCATCCTGTTTCCTCCATCCCGTTCGCCACGGGCGGAGGAAGCGGGTCCGGACGGGGCGCCCGCGCGCGCAACCGCGACACCGACCGCCAGGGCGGGCAGAGAGGCGGGTTCGCGCATTCCGGGCGCGCTTTCGTCATGGTGCACCGATCCCTACGCCGGTCCGAACCGGGTCAGGTTCCAGGGGTCGCGGGTTTCCCCGCCTCTCAGCCCGAAATGGGCTCCCCCCGATGTCCTCGGGCGGTATGGGGCAGGGCCGCGGGAAAAAGCAAGCCCGCGCGCCCATGGCGCGAGGAAAGGGCCCAGGATGGTGGCGGTCCCGACGAGCCGCTATATCCCGTGGGCGAGCGAGACCTTCCCAGACGGAACCGGCCGATGCCCCCCTGCCCCCATGCGACACGTCCCGAGGCTGTCCTGGCGCCCGTCCGTGCCGCTGCGGCCGGCCAGGCCTGAACCATGGGGCGTGTTCTCGTCACCGGGGCGGCCGGCTTCATCGGCGCCCATCTCTGCCAGGCGCTGCTGGAGCGCGGCGAGGAGGTCATCGGCCTCGACAACTTCAACCCCTATTACGACCCGGGGCTGAAGGAGGCGCGGCTCGCCGCTCTCACCGGGGCCGCCAGGCCCGGCGCCTTCCGGATGCACCGCCTGGACTTGGCCGACACGGACGCGCTGCTGGCCCTGATGGCGGCCCATCCCGAGATCGACCGCGTCGCCCATCTCGGTGCCCAGGCCGGGGTGCGATGGTCGCTCGAAGCGCCCTTCGCCTATACGGCGGCCAATGTCACCGGCCATCTCGGCATCCTCGAAGGGGTCCGCCGCGCGGAGGGCCGCATTGCCCACACCGTCTATGCCTCGACCAGCTCGGTCTATGGCTCGCGCACCGACGGCGCCTTCCGCGAGACCGACCGGGCGGACCGCCCCGCCTCGCTCTATGCCGCGACCAAGCGCGCGGGCGAGCTGATGAGCAGCGTCTACACCGATCTTTACCACCTGCCGCTCACGGGCCTGCGCTTCTTCACGGTCTATGGCCCCTGGGGGCGGCCCGACATGGCCTATTGGCTGTTCACCGAGGCCATGCTGCAGGGCCGGCCCATCGCGCTGTTCAATGAAGGGCGCATGAAGCGCGACTTCACCTATGTGGACGATATCGTGGCCGGCATCCTGGCCGCCCTCGACCACCCGCCCGCCGATGGCGGGCACCGGCTCTACAACATCGGCAACAGCAACCCCGAGGAGCTGCTCGACATGGTCGGCACCCTGGAGGAACTGTTGGGCGTGAAGGCCCAGCGCGTGCTGAAGCCCATGCAGCCCGGCGACGTGCCCGCAACCTTCGCGGATGTTTCCGCGATGAGGCGGGATTTCGGCTGGCAGCCCACCACCGACCTCCGTACCGGG
The DNA here is from genome assembly GCA_036563555.1 of Roseomonas sp. Taxonomy (GTDB): domain Bacteria; phylum Pseudomonadota; class Alphaproteobacteria; order Acetobacterales; family Acetobacteraceae; genus Roseomonas. The sequence continues at coordinate 4,153 of DATCMG010000620.1, forward strand.
CTCGGGCACTTCGTCTCCTGGTGGCGCCGGTATTTCGGATAAGCCGCGTCCGCACTGGAATGAATCCGGACCTGGCGAGCCTCAGAACTCCAGCAGGTTCTCACGGAAGGTCGCGTGCCCATAGGCACGGCGCACCAGGCCACGTTCCTGTAGCGCGGGCACCAGCCCGTCGGCCACCTCCGCCACCACACGCCGGCTGACATCGCCCATCGAGAGCAGGAAACCGTCCCCGCCGACCTCCTGCATCGCCTCCGCCATCTGCCCCGCAATGGCATCGACCGTGCCGCAGAGATCGACCGAGAGGCCGGTGCCGCTGTAGTCGGTGAAGGCCTGGCGCAGCGTCTTACCGCCAGCGCCCATCTTCTTCAGCGTGTCCAGGTTCTGCTGATGGCCGTTGGTTCGCAGGTTTTCGTCGATCGGCTTGTCCAGGTCGAAGCCGGAGAAGTCGATGTTGGTCACCTTGCTGAAATGCGCGAGGCGCTGCGCGATCCTGCGGTCTGCCTGGGCGATGCGCTCCAGGCGGCGCATCTCGGCATGCTCCGCGCTCTCCCCGATAATGGGGTTGATCAGGAACAGCACCTTGATGCCGTCGGGATCGCGGCCCACGGCCGCGGCGCGGGCGCGCACGTCGTCGCGATAAGTCTTCATCGCCGCGATGCCCTTGGGATTCGCCACCACGGTCTCGCCATGCGTCGCCGCGAACTGGCGCCCGCGCGGGCTGCCGCCGGCTTGCGCGATCACCGGCCGCCCCTGGATGCAGGGGCCTGAGTTCAGGGGCCCGCGGGAGCTGTACCACTTGCCCTTGAAGTCCACCGTATGGACCTTGGTGTGGTCCACCAGCACGCCGCTTGCGGGGTCGGCGACCAGTGCGCCGGGCTCCCAGGAATCCCAAAGTGCGTTGACGCAGGCCATGTATTCGTCGGCCATGTCGTAGCGCAGGTCATGCTCGGGCAGTGCGTCAAGCCCATAGTTGCGGGCCGCCATGTCGCTGCTGCCGGTCACCATGTTCCAACCGGCACGCCCGGCGGAAACCTGATCCAGCGTCGTGATGATGCGCGCCAGCAGATAGGGGTGGTGCGTGAAGGTGGCCAGCGTGGTCGCGATGCCGATTCGCTTCGTTGCCGCGAAGAGCAGCGTCGCGACGACGGAGGGGTCCTGCCGCGGCACGGAAAGCCCGTTCTTCAGGTAGATCTCGCGCGAGCCGCCATAGGCCTCGCCCACATAGGAACTGTCTTCGAGGAGGATATAGTCGAAGCAGGCGCGCTCCAGCGCACGCGCCATGTCGATGAACAGGTCGGGCTGCATCCAGGCCTGGCCGATATTGCCGGTCCAGGGCTCGCCCCAGGCCTGCGCGCTGGAGCCCTGCAGGAACCAGCCGAGATGGAAGGGTCGCACCGCCATTCTTCGTCTCCGATCGGGCATGCTTCCTTGCACATGCCGGCAAACCCGCGAACGGCTCGGCGTCGCACGGATCACACAGCCTTCCCCGTGGATGGCGTTCTTGCAATATCCCCGCCAGCCTGGGATGCGGCACGGTCAGCCCATCCGGGGTGCCAATCCCTCGATCAGCGGCCGTTGCGCCGCGATCTGTTCGGCCAGGCTGTCGAGCAGGGCGCGCATGCGCGGCGTGTGGCGCAGGTCGGGATGGGTGAGCAGCCAGAGGTCCGAGGCATAGTCCGGCTCGACCGGCGAGAGGCGAACGAAGCCGGGCCAGGCATCCCCGATGAAGCAGGGCAGATGCCCCACGCCGATCCCGGCGGCCACCCCATGGGCAAGGCCGAGCACCGTATCGAAGCGCGCCGCCAGCCGCCCGGCGGGCACGGCGGCATGGGCGAAGCGCACCACCTTCAGCCCCGCGAGGTTTTCGCCCAGGCAGACCCAGTTTGCCTCCGCCAGGGGATCGGCCGCCGCCGTGCCCGCCACGCCGTAAAGCGCCCAGGCGATTCGCGCCGCACGCCGGCCGACCAGCACGTCCGGCGGATGATCGGTGGCGCGGACAGCGATATCCGCATCCCGGCGGGAGAGGTTCAGCGCCGCATTGCCCGTGACGAGGTCGAGCCGGATCGCGGGATTCGCCCGCCGGAAGCGCGCGAGCATCGGCATCAGCAGATCCGAGAGCAGGCTGTCGCTGGTGGCGAGGCGCACTTCCCCCGCCGGGGCGGGCGCCTGGCCTGAGAGGCGGCGCGTGACGGATGTGATGTCCTCATCCACCCGCGCGGCGAGGGCCGCCACCTCCTCCCCAGCCGGGGTCAGCGTGTAGCCGCTGCGGTGGCGCTCGAAGAGTGGGGTGCCAAGCAGGGCCTCCACCTGCTTCAGGCGACGGAAGACGGTGGAATGGTCGATGCCGAGGCGTGCCGCGGCGGCAGGCAGGTTGCGCGTGGCCGCCACCGCGTCGATCAGGCGGAAATCGTCCCAGGCCAGGCTTCGCGCGGATTCCTTCAAAGGCATGTCCCCGACAAACGCGAAGCCGGCGGCACGGGGGAACCGTGCCGCCGGCAGGATGGGCCATGCTAGGCGCTTCAGGCCGCAGCGGTGAAGCCCGTGCGGCTCGAGGCCGGGGCCAGGACGGCGGGCATCGGCGTGGTGCGCAGGGCCAGCGCGCCGTCACCGGCCAGGGCCTGGACCAGGGCGGCCACCGCCAGGAAGGCGGGGTATTCCCAGCCGCCATTCGGGGCGTTGAACACCCAGCCATTGCCCGCATGCACCACCAGCGCACCGAGAAGCACCGGCAGGGTCAGCACCGACACGGCACGGGCATAGACGCCGAGGATGAGGGCCACGCCGCCGATCAACTCCGCCAGGATGATCGGCCAGGCGAGGAAGCCCGGCAGGCCGATCTGGCCGAGGAAGCCGGCAAAGCCCGGCACGGTGAAGACGCCCAGCTTCAGCCAGGCATGGGCGATGAACATCACCCCCAGCGAGAGGCGCAGAAGGAGGAGGCCATAGGGAGCAAGGCGGGAGTCGATCATGGGAGGTTCTCCGGGTTGGACCGATTGACTGCCCCGGAGGTTGGTTCAGCCGTCTTCGCAATACCATCACGATCAATGCAAGCGAGCGATTGCATCCTTGCAATCATATTCCGCTGGCCTCGGCAGGTCTCGGTCCTATCTGCTGTGCCGATCGGAGCGCCGGGCGCGCTCCCCCTGATGGAGACAGCGACCATGCCCCGAAACGGTATCCACCATGTCACTGCCATCGCTGGCAGCGCGCAGCGGAACCTCGACTTCTACACGCGCACCCTCGGGCTGCGGCTGGTGAAGAGGACGGTGAACTTCGACGATCCCGGCGCCTATCACTTCTACTATGGCGACGCGGCCGGCAGCCCCGGCACGATCCTCACCTTCTTCCCCTGGGAGAACGCCGCCCCCGGCCGCGCCGGTGCCGGCGAGTTGCAGGAGACGGTCTTCCGTATCCCGCAGGGCGCGATCGGCTACTGGACGGCGCGGCTGATGGGCCATGAGGTGGAGCGCACCACCCGCTTCGGTGAAACGGTGCTGCGCTTCCGCGATCCGGACGGGCTGCGTCTGGCCCTGGCCGGCCTGCCCGGCATCGAGGCCGAGCCCGCCTGGGACAATGGCGAGATCCCGGCCGGGCACGCCATTCGCGGCTTCCACAGCGTCAGCCTGATGCTGGACAAGACCGAGGCGACGGGCGCGATCCTATCCGACGTGTTCGGCTTCAAGGAAGTCGCGCGTGAGGGCGACGCCATCCGCTACCAGGCGGAGGGCACGGCGATCGGCGGCATCGTGGACCTGCGTGCGGTGGGTGGCTTCCTGCCGGCGCGGCTCGGGCGCGGCTCCGTGCACCATCTCGCCTTCCGTGCGGCGGATGACGCGGCGGAGATGGAGATGGTGCGGAAGCTGGCGGCCAATCACGGCCTGCGCACGACGGAGCAGAAGAACCG
>DATCMG010000623.1:0-7054 GCA_036563555.1 Roseomonas sp.
GGCCATTGGGACCGCCGATAGGATTGCGGCACGCCGCAGCAGCGTCCGGCGGGGCAGGTAGGGCATGGTCGTTTCCTCCGATTTTCGGGAGGATAGCGTCCACATCCTCTGGTACGCCAAGCGGCGATGCGGCCGCCCTTAGCCGATCCCGAGCCGGGACAAGCGATGCGCGGCCTCGGCGTTCACGGCGCCGGCGGGCAGGCGACCCTCGGCCAGATCAGCCACCTGCCGCACCGTGTCCATGGCCTGGTGGTTCCGGGCCGCGGCGGTCAGCCCGCCGATATGCGGGGTCGCCACCACGTCAGGCCGGGCGGCCAGGCAGCAACGGCATCTGGTCGGCTGCCCGGCCCACATCCAGCCCGGCGCCACGCAGATGTCCGGCATCGAGCGCAGCTTCCAGGGCCTCCTCGTCCACCAACTCGCCACGCGGCAGGTTCACGAAGACGGTGCCTTGCTTCATGGCGTCAAAGACCGCCGCGCTGAACAGGTTCGCCGTTTCGGGGGCTGCTCGTCGAAGGAGCACCTGAGCGGCAGGGTTTCGGGACACGGGTGCTGGACGGTACGGTTCGAAGCCAGATCGGCGGGGCGGTGTCGCTCGCCGCCGATTAATTCCAAAGATCGTGCAGTCCTGGAGCGGCCGCGGCCGGGTGGACAGACACGCCTGATCAGCGTCAGCTTGCGACAAGGAGGGCCAGCGCTGTCTACGCAGGATCCTCCCAAGAGCTGCAAACAGCCGTTAGAGCACGAGGAGGAGGAAACGCCATGTTGTGTCGTCGTTCGATGTTAACTGCCGCCTTTGCCGCAGTATCAATGCCTGCGAGCGCCCAGGCTTGGCCAAGCAGAGCAGTTCGCATCATCGTTCCCTATCCGCCTGGCTCGGGCACCGATATTATCGGGCGCGTTGTGGCCGAGCAGCTGCAGGTCTCCTGGGGCCAGCCCGTTGTCGTGGAGAACCGACCTGGCGCGGGCGGCACGGTTGGGACCGATGCCGGCGCGAAAGCCGCGCCCGACGGATACAGCTTCCTGGTTTCGGACGTCGGGCCGCTCGCGATGGCGCCGAGCCTCTATGCGAATTTGCCCTATGATCCCGTCCGCGACTTCGCGCCGGTGAGCCTGATCGCGCGGCTGCCATTCGTGCTCGTCGTGAACCCCGCGGTGCCGGCTCGCAGCGCCGCCGATCTGGTTGCGCTGGCCCGGCAACGCCCCGGGGAGATCACCTATGCCTCGGTGGGCAACGGCAGCTCGACTCATCTTGCCATGGAGCTATTCCGCACGGCTGAGGGCATTCAGCTGACGCATGTGCCCTATCGTGGCAGCGCCCCCGCGCTGAACGATGTGGTTGGCGGACAGGTCTCGGCGATGTTCGTCAATACGGCCTCCTCCGCCGACCTGATCCGCGAGGGGCGCCTGCGCGGGTTGGCAATCGGATCCAGCACACCATCTCCGATCCTTCCTGGTGTACCCACACTGTCCAGCGCATTGGGTAAGGAGATGGAGGCGGGCGTCTGGTTCGGCCTACTCGCGCCCAGGAGCACCGATGAGGCTCTGGTCCGCCGCGTTTCAGCCGATGTCGGGCGCGCGCTCGCCGGGCAGGCCGTGCGCGCGAAGCTCGAGGGGCTTGGTGCGGAAGTGGAGAGCAGCGATCCTGCGGCCTTCGCGGCATTGATTTCAGCCGAGCGCAACCGGTGGGGGCCAGTGGTGCGCGCCTCGGGTGCGCGGATCGAGTAAGGAGAGCGCGCGTGAGCGATGGAGCGACCCGGATGCTGGCGACCCTGGTCGCGGAGACTAGGTGGAGCAGCCTGCCGGAGACGGTTCGGCACGAAGGGGTTCGCTCCTTCGTCAACTGGCTGGGCTGTGCAATCGGCGGGGCGGCGCATCCCGGCGTGCTCGCCGCCATGCGGGCCGCAACGGCCTTTGGTGGCCGGCCCGACGCCACCCTGCTAGGCATGGGGCGGCGTGCCGATCCTATGGCCGCGGCGCTGGTGAACGGTGTCTCCTCGCATGTCGCCGATTTCGATGACACGCATGAAGGCACGCTGATCCACCCGAGTTCACCCGTTCTGTCCGCCGCCCTTGCCCTGGCCGAGGCGCGAGGAGCCAGTGGTGAGGAGCTACTCGCAGCCTTTGTGCTGGGAGTGGAGGCGGCTTGCCGTGTCGGCATGGCCGTCTCACCCGCGCATTACGACGCTGGCTTCCACATCACCGGCACGGCGGGCTCGATCGGTGCGGCAGCGGCGGCAGCAAGGCTGCTGGGGCTTGATGCGGAGCGGACTGCCTGGGCCATTGGCATAGGGGCGACGCAGCCGGTTGGCCTGCGCGTGCATTTTGGCACGATGGCCAAGAGCTTTCATCCCGGGCGCGCAGCGCAGAACGGCATCCTGGCGGGACTGCTGGCGGCAGAGGGCTTCGATGCAGCGCCGGACGCGATCGAGGGGCGCAGAGGCTTCGCCGAGGTGCTGTCAGCCGCCTATGCCCCAGAGCGGATCAGCGAGGGGCTGGGCGTGCAATGGGAGATCATGCGCAACACCTATAAGCCCTTCGCTTGCGGACTGGTGGTTCATCCAGCGATCGACCTCTGCATTCGCCTGCGGAGCGACCCTCGCTTTGACCTCGAAGAAGTTGAACGAGTCCGCCTGCGTGTCCATCCGTTGGTGATGGATCTCACCGGCAAGACAGAGCCGACGAGCGGGCTGGAGGGCAAGTTCAGCGTCTTCCATGCGGCCGCCGTCGCCCTGGTGGATGGTGCCGGCGGCGAGGCCGAGTTCTCCGACGCTCGCGTGCTGGCGCCGGAGGTGGTGGCGTTGAGGCAGCGAATTGAGGCCGAGGTGGACGAGACGTGCGGCCGTACCGAGACGCATGTTGTCCTGACCTTGCGTGATGGGACGGAGCTTCGCGCCTCGACGGCTGCGCCGCTTGGCAGCCTGGCGAACCCGATGTCGGACGAGGCGATCGGCGCCAAGTTTCGCTCTCTCGTGCAGCCGGTCCTTGGGACAGAAGCTGCGGAGAGGCTGCTTTCCAGCGCATGGGAACTGGAAGGCAAGGGCCATCTGCAATGGCTCGGCAGCGATGCGTAATCCGTAATGGCGCAACAGATCGTGCCCGACGGTCCTGTGCAGTCGATGCATGATGTCCACTTCGCCCCGTTTGCAGCGTGAACGTGCTGCTCTCCCGCCCCCTCGCCTGATGTCAGGTGAAGTAGAGCACTCGCGCCCGCGGCAAGTGGCGGGCGACGCTTGCTTCCAGGCCCGCGCGCAACTCGGCCATCAGCGCCTTGGGGAACACGTACTTGGCCGAGCCGAACTTGGTGAGCTTTCGGCTGCGCTGCGCCGGGTCCATCTCCAGCTCGCTGCCGGGGTACCAGCCCTGGAGCACCTTCCGCGAGCCCTCGGTGAAGCGGTGGGTGATGAGTTCCACCGTCAGGTCGGGGTCCGGCGCGCCTTCCAGGGCGGTGGCGCAATCGGCCAGCAGGGCGTCGTAGGCCTCCCGCCAGTCCGGCAGGTTCAGGATGGGCGCGACGGTGAGGCCGATACGGTAGCCGGCCATGGCGGCCTGCCGCATGGCGACAAGCCGGTTCCGCACGCGCGGCGCCCCGCCCTCGAAGCGCTCCGTCCCGCGCGCATTGACGGAGAAGCGGATGCGCGTGCGGCGGTTGTGCGGCAGGTCCAGCAGGGGGCCGATGGCGTCGTATTTTGTGGTGAAGCGGAGCTGCGCCTCCGCCTCCCATGCGCCGAAGAAGCGGATCGTCTCGGCCAGGCTGCCGGTAATGTGCTCGATGCCCAGGGGATCGGTGTAGCAGGAGGCCTCGAAGGTCGTGCCCTCCGCCGCGCGGGCGGCATTGCGGGAGGTGACCTGGCCCTGGCCCAGCAACGGTAACAGGGCGGCCAGGATCTCCGGCAGGTTGGCGTAGGCGCGGATGATGGGCGGGCCGGCGAGGGAGCCTGCGAGGTAGCAGTAGGCGCAATGGGCCGGGCAGCCCTCGGCCAGGTCGAAGCGCCAGTCGGCGCTGGGCGGGATGGGCTGCGGCTTGCGGCGGCTGGGGGAGGCAACGACGACGGCCATGGTCGTCTTGGCGTCGCGGTAGGTGTCGGGCAGGCCGGTCAGGCGGTCGGCCTTCAACTGCACCACCTCGGCCCCGAGCGCCGCAGCCCGCTCCGCCATGGTCCCGCCTTGCGGCCAGGAGAGGGCGGAGGGGGTGATGAGCAGGCGCTTTGGCTTCCAGAGCGGGTGGGCGCGGGCAGGGGCCTCCAGCACGTCAGAACGCATAGCGCACCCGGCAATAGGGCATGCGGGCGGCCAGCAGGTCCTTGAAGCGCTGTAGCCAGCGGCCTTTCCAGCCGGTGCGGTAGCGCAGGTTCACGCCGCCGCTCTCGGAGACCTTCTCCTCCTGGATGTCCGGGCGCCAGAGCAACTCCTCCGCCTTCGGATGCCAGGCGAGGTTGATCTCATGCAGTTCCCTGTTGTGGGTGAGCATGATGATCTCGGCCGCCAGCTGATCCTTCACGGCGGCAGGCAGGAGGTCGTCCAACTCCTCGAACAGCGCGCCCCACCCCGCCTCCCAGCCCTCATGCAGCACGACGGGGGAGAAGTTCAGGTGAACCTCGTAGCCGGCGCGGTGGAGTTCCGGGATGGCGGCGATGCGCTCGGCCACGGGGGAGGTGCGGACATCCAGCAGCTTCGCCAGGGCGGGCGGCATGAGGGACATGCGGATGCGCGTGCGGCCCCGGGGCTCGTAGCCCAGAAGATCGGGGTTCACCCACTTCGTCGCGAAGCTGCCCTTCGCGTCCGGCAGGGCGCGGAACAGGGAGACGAGGTCCCGCACGTTGTCGGAGATGGCAGCATCCACGGAGAGATCGCCGTTCTCGCCGAGGTCGTAGACCCAGGAATGCGGGTCCACCTGGTTCGGCACCGTCTTCGGGCCCTGGCGTGCGGCGTGGCGGGCGGTGGCGGCCAGAATCGCCTCGATGTTGACGAACACGCTGATGGGGTTCGCGTGCCCCTTGCGCCGGGCGACATAGCAGTAGGCGCAGGCCATGGCGCAGCCGTTGGAGGAGGAGGGCGCGATGAAGTCCGCGCTACGGCCATTGGGGCGGAAGGTCAGGCCTTTTTTCACGCCGAGCACCAGGGCCTGTCGCTTGGCGGCCAGGTAGTCGCCGGGATCGCCCTCCCGCAGCTCCGGAATGCGCCAGTGGGAGGCGACCGGGATGCGCTCGGCGTCCGGGAAGCGGGCGAGGATCTCCCGCCCGCGGGCGTGCTCCTCCACGGCAGGTTCGAGGTAGATGCGGGCGATGTCGAGCGGGAGGGCGGCCATCCACGCGGGATGTGGGGGCGCCGCCCAGGCTTCCCAGGGGGCGGGTCAGGCCCCCCGCAGCAGCATGATCCGCTTCTCCGTCCAGGTCGGGTAGGCGCACCGCGGTCAGTAATCGGCCGAAAGCGGCACGGCCGCCTTCGCGCAGCCGAGCGCGTCGTGGTGATGACGCAGCGACACCAATCCTACATCCTGGGCACGCGGCACGGCACCCGGCGTGACGCATTGCACGATCCCCTGCCGACGTCGTGGCCGTACATCACCGCGACGGCGTCGGCGTCCACCACTGCCTCCGGCTCCGTGCCGGGCCGCATGTTCCCGTTCTGCGCCCAGCTGAGGCGACGGGGTGCGCGCATTTAGTCCTCGCCTGCACTCATCGCCGCGTCACGACGGCCTCAAGGTACTCACTCGGTACCACCAGCCCGTTGCCGCCGCCGTGGTCCAGCCGCCCCAGCAGCTCGCGGATGTCACCCTCCAGAGCCGCCTGACCCGCTGGGTCCAGCGCGGCGAAGGCGCGGTGCACCGGGCCGTACCAGGTGCGGAACACCTCCAGCCAGTGCGTGGCCGAGCGATAACGCAGGTTGAAGACCTGCAGTGTTGCCTGGATGCGATGGCCGGGGAAAAGCTCAGCCAGCCGCGCCTCCGACCCCCACAGCGCCGGGGACTTCACGCCCGCCGGCGGCGGCACGTGCTTGCCGATGGTCTTGAAGATCTGGCCGATGAACCCGCCCGGCGTCCAGTTCGCCAGCCCGATCCTGCCGCCCGGGCGCACGACGCGCAGCAGCTCCGCGGCCGCCCGTTCCTGGTCCGGCGTGAACATCACCCCGAAGGTCGAGAGTGCGACGTCGAAGCTCGCATCCGGGAAGGGCAGCGCCTCGGCGTCCGCCTCCCGGAACTCCACCGGCAGCCCCTCCGCCGCGGCGCGCTCCCGCCCGCGCTCCAGCAGCGCGCCCACGTAGTCGGTGGAGGTCACCGCGGCGAAGCGCCGCGCCGCCGCGAGTGTCGCGTTGCCGTTGCCGGCGGCCACATCCAGCACCCGATCGCTGGCGCGCAGGTCCACGGCTTCACAGATCCGCTCTCCCACGATCTGTAGTGTGGTGCCGATAACGGCGTAGTCGCCGGCAGCCCAGGTCGCCCGCTGCCGCGCCTTGACGGCGGCGAGGTCGGGCGTCGCAGGGGGGGCGTTCCCCTGGCTTGGCAGGACGGTGGCGGAAGTCGACATGGTCTCTCTCCTCTGCTGTTCGTTGGTCCGTCCCCGGCGGGGGAGGGTGGCAGTCAGGCCACGGGGTTGGCGCAGGCCTGCGCGGCTTGCGGCGCTGCGCAATTGGGTGGGCGGAGAACGGGCGGCGGGCGCGAAGCTGGCCTGCCAAGCCCATCGCTGGCCGGCACGGCCGGGGACGTTGCGCAGGCACTGGACACGATCGTTCTCCCTTCCGGCGGATCGCTGCTATGCTGCTTGGCCGATGCGCGGAGAGGTCCCGCGGGCCTGGCGCCCCGCACGTCGTCTGCTCTGCCTCCTTCGTAGGAGCGCCGCGTGGAGGCCAGCGTGGGAGCCGGCATGGGAATGTCCATGGAAACGGATCAGCCCGGCCGCTCCGGAGAGGTCCAGGCGCTGGCGGTCCGCCTGCTCGGGCCGCTGACCATCAGCCGCGCCGGTGTCGTGCTGGCACTGCCAGCGTCGCGCAAGGCGCGCGCGCTCATCGCCTATTTGGCGCTGGCCCCGCATCCCGTCCTGCGGAGCCAGCTTTG
>DATCMG010000634.1:0-19830 GCA_036563555.1 Roseomonas sp.
TTCTCCAACAATGCGGTGACAGGCTGGAAGGCTGATGCGGAAGCTGCCGTTTTGCCGCATCTGCCACCGAACAAGGCGGCCATACAGGTTGAAATCGACAATCTCGTTCTGGCGGCCGCGGACGAGCGGGCTGATGCCCTGGGCGAGATCCTAAATCAAGACATCGACTTCATCGGTGAATTCGTGGAGCTGCTTGGCGCCTCACCGCACGGCCATCCCCACACCTTCCGTCTTCTGTTCGCGGCGAGCCTGATTGGGCAATTTGCCGCCATGCATTGCAAGAACGTTCACAACACGCCGCGCCCCTCGCGTCTCTGCCCGGCGCTGCTGCCGCCGATCCCGGTCCCCGGCCATCCCGCTTTTCCCAGCGGGCATGCAACCCAGGCATATCTGATTGCCGAGTTGGCCGCACATGTCCTGCCCGCATCATTGGCACCGCTAGGCGATGTGCTGCGCGAGCGCGCCAAGCGGATCGCCCGCAACCGGGAAATTGCGGGTTTGCATTTCGAGAGTGATTCCAAAGCGGGCAGGGCGCTCGCACTTGCTATCGCATCCATCCTGCAAAATGCGGCCAAGATGCCGGTCTTTGCCCATGCCACCGCGGGCACGGTCGCCGGTGCGAAGGCGGAATGGGCATGATCGAAAAGCAGCCGCGGGAGGCCGACATGGCCGGGAAGGCCCGTGCCGATGTGGAGCGCCGCGTCAGGTGGCTTCCCCCGGATTTCAGCCTGGCCAAGGCCAGCCGCGACCAGCTTTACAGGCTTGGCCTGCTGCCCCCTGAAGCAGGGCTTGCGACGGAATGGGAGGTGCTGCGCAACAGGGTGATGGACACGAAGCCTGCCTATGTTTCGGCAGCATTCCGGTTCGACACGCCCTTCAGGTTGAACAAGCTCAGGCAAGGACTGGGAGGTGTCAGGAGCGGGAGTAGCCGGAACTGGTCCGGTGGCTGCCTTTTGCCGAATGGTGGCGAACGGTTTCAGCAGGTGGTGGCTGTCTGGCAGGTTCCGGACGCGGCGGCGCCGCCTGTCCCGGGCGGCGGCAATCCGCCGGATGGCGAATATGCCTGCTCCACATGGGTGGGGCTTGATGGATACCGGCGCTTCGCCGGTTCTCTGCCGCAACTCGGCACGGGGCAGAATCTGACCGTGGCTGGCGGCGTCGGCACGGTGAAGCAGTATGCCTGGTACCAGTGGTGGGTCAGGAACGAGGACTTCGGCCCGGTGCTGATCAGTGGCATGCCGATCGCCAAGGGCGATTTTTTCCTCTGCATGGTCAATGTAATCTCGCCGGAGGAGGTGTGGTTCCTGATGCTGAACCTCAGCCAGAACGCCTTCACGGCATTCGGCATGGAGGCGCCCGCACCGGACGCGCCGGTGCGCGGCACCACCGCCGAATGGGTCACGGAGCGGCCGACGAAGCTCAACAGCAACGTCCTCCACCTGCTGCCCGACTACGCGCGGGTTCCTTTCGAGCCCTGCATGGCCCGATCGGCGCCGGATCCGTCATCCGCCGGCCGCTGGCGTTCCCTGACCGGCGCCCGCGTCATCCGGATGACCGAGCAGCGGGGGAAGCCGTATCGGTCGGTGGTGATTTCCCGGGCAAGGAAGTTGGGTGCACGACAGCTGGAGACCAGCTTCCGGGCGACACCCTGAGCGCTCGATGCGGGGCGGCTCTAACCCGGGCAGCCGCCCCGAATCCTGCCGCTTCGTGCGCCTGCGCGTTCGGGCCAGCCGGACAGCCTTTTCCCCAAAAGTCCCTTCGTGAAACGTCTTTGCTGGGTCGTGGAATTCACCTTGCCTCATCAGGAAATTTCTAATTTTCAGGGCAGGTCCAATGACATCATCAAATTCCACAAAACAATACTACAAACGATTGTCTTCACATATGCGGCAACCCGGATAAATACCTCAATTTAAGAGACGTCCTGTGCTTACTGCGCGTTCAACTTCGAAGCCCAGATAGCTTCACCTCGATGTACATTCGTGTGGGCGGCATCAAGGTAGCTTTTCTGGGCACCGTCCACAAATCGGAAGGGTGTGATCCGATGATAGTGCTACACGATCAGTGGGCAGCTCAAGCGTCTTGGGACAGCTTTGTGGAAGGCCATGAAGAAGCCCGATTTTCGCACCTGTGGAACTACGGTGCGGTGGCTGAATGTTACGGATATAAAAGGCAGAACATCTGCTTCGCGGAGGGGGAGAAGATTGTCGCGGTACTGCCGACGGTTCAGGCAAAAAGTATTTTGTTCGGAAGAAGGCTGATCAGCCAGCCATTCTCTGAATATGGTGGACTCCTTCTTTCAACCACGTTGAATGAAACTAAGGTTGGTGAAATATTCGGCCTGTTGAAAGCTTTTCTCGGCAGTAATGGTGCGTATGGCACTTTGGAGATACACGGAAACCACGGTGTTCGTGCCGAGCTGCGAGACGCTACATTTTTGGCGACACATACCCACCGCGTTGCTTACCTTGACGTCAGAAAGTCGGAAGATGACTTGTGGCGGAACGTACTGAACCATAGTGCCAGAAAATCCGTAAGCAAAGCCATAAAATCTGGTATTGTTGCAACGGAAGAATGCACCGAGGAGTTGATTAGGGATGATTTTTTTCCTCTGTACCTGAAATCCATGAAAAGATTGGGATCTCCTCCACATAAGTTGGACTATTATATCAGATGCCACAAAATGTTCGGCGATAATATGCGTATACTATGGGCAAATGTTGATGGAAAACGCGTTGCTGCACTTCTGGGATTTTCCTGTGGGAAGCGGATCAACATCATCAATACCGTCTCCGACCCGGAGTACTGGAGTCTTTGCCCAAACGACTTGCTGCACTGGATGTTTATCTGCAAAGCTGCTGCCGAAGGCTACAGCTTCTTCGACTTCGGCTCCGTGCGCTATCAGGGACAAGACGTCTTCAAAAAGAAGTGGGGATGCCACATGGAGGATCACAAGCAGTACTTTCTATCGGGCTCTGATGCACCGACTGCCGCAAAGACGTTCGATTCTTCAGGTGGTTTGATGTCAACGGCATCCAAGCTTTGGGCCAGATATGTCCCTGACGCGGTCAGCACTCATTTCGGACCGGCTATACGTCAACAACTCATGCGTTAGGGGCATTTTGCCCGAAACGAGGAAGAGGGCGTTATCAGGTTGGCGGGCCCAGTCAGGTCATGCCTGCTACACGAAATTATCTAGCCCAGTCTCGTTCGTGGCTCTCTCTATCCAGCCGAGGTGGCCCATTCCTGCACGCAAGCGCCGCAGATGTGGCTGATGGAAATAATTGCGAATAGCCCTACCAGACCCGGCGATGGGCCATCCGCTGCCACACCGGCCTTCAACATTCCTTGGGCAGGCCTTCCCTGCCCTGGCCTGCTCCGCGGCGCGAACCCATGATGGGTCCGAATGGGGCAGGGGCGATCTTGTGCGGTTTGGCGGCGCGATTGAAACGGCCCGACCGGCGCCACCAATCCCCTTCGGCGTTCCCCAGGCCGTCGTACTCGATATGGATGGCACGCTACTCGACACGGAAGGCGCCTATCGCGACGCCTTCCTGGCCGCGGTGGCGGCTTTCGGCCACGAGGTGCAGGAGGATTTCTATGCCAGCCTCGTCGGTGTCTCGAGCCGTGAGCGCGGGCCGCTTGTCGCTGCGCAGCTCGGCCCTGAATTCCCCTGGCAGGACTGCCTGCGCGACTACCGCGCGCGCAAGGCCCGGCTGCTCACCAGGGCCGTGCGAACCAAGCCCGGGGCCGTCGAACTCCTGGCGGAACTCTCCGCGCAGGGGCTCCCCTGCGCCGTCGCAACCTCGGCCGGGAGGCAAACGGCCGTGACCGCCCTGGCAAGGGCGGGCCTCCTCGATTCCATCGCGGCCCTGATGACGCGCGACGACGTCTCCGCAGGCAAGCCCGACCCGGCGCTGTTCCTGGGTGCCGCGAAAGCGCTCGGCGTGCCGCCGGGGCGCTGCTTGGCGGTCGAGGATTCCCCACCCGGCGTGGCTGCCGCGCGGGCTGCGGGCATGCGCGTGGTCATGGTGCCCGACGCCCTTCCACCGGCGCCGGACGCGCGCGGCTCCGGCCTTATCGTTGCCGCGGACCTGCTGGAGGTGCGCGCGCTGCTCCGGCGCTTACGAAATGGTGAAGCCCGCATGGCTTGATGGCCCGCGTCATCTGGCGAGGATTGTCTCTGGTTTTCCGGACGGATCTGATGCACGCCACGCCCGCCTCGTCCGTAGCAGGACCCATCACGCGCCCCTTTGCCGCATGAGGCTCGTGGTTTTCGGACTAGCGGTTTCCTCCTCCTGGGGGAATGGGCATGCGGCCCTGTGGCGGGCGCTGATCGCGGCCCTGCTCGCCGATGGCCATCGCGTGACCTTCTTCGAGCGCGATGTCCCCTACTACGCCGAAAACCGCGACCTGCACGCGCTACCCGAGGGCGGCGAGCTGGTGCTGTACCGGGACTGGCAGGACATCCTGCCGCGTGCGCGCCGCGCGCTGGCCGATGCCGATGCGGGAATGGTCACCTCCTACTGCCCCGATGCGGCCGAGGCGACGGCGCTGCTGCTGGATAGCCGCGCCCTGCGCTGCTTCTACGACCTCGATACCCCCGTGACCCTCGCGCGCCTCTCGGCCGGGGAGCCGGTGGGCTATATCGGGCCCGAGGGGCTGGGCGGCTTCGACCTCGTGCTCTCCTATACCGGGGGAGACGCGCTGGATGCGCTGCGCGACCGGCTGGGCGCGCGCCGCGTGGTGCCCCTCTACGGCTCGGCCGACCCGGGCATCCACTGCCCCGCGCCACCGGAGCCGCGATTCGAGGCGGCGCTGTCCTATCTCGGCACCTATGCCGCCGACCGGCAGGACGCGTTGCAACAGCTCTTCCTCGAACCGGCGCGGCGCCGCCCGGACCGCCGTTTCGTGATCGGCGGCGCGCAATACCCCCAGGACTTCCCCTGGACCAGGAATACCTGGTTCGTGCGCCACCTGCCGCCGGCCGAGCACCCGGCCTTCTACGCCGCATCGCGCCTCACCCTGAACATCACGCGGGAAGCGATGGCGCGCTCGGGCTGGTGCCCGTCCGGCCGCCTGTTCGAGGCCGCCGCCTGCGGGGTCGCGATCCTGTCGGACTGGTGGGAAGGACTGGATGCCTTCTTCGAGCCGGGCCGCGAGATCCTCATCGCCCGCTCGACCGAGGATGCGTTGGCCGCAATCGACCTGTCGGATGCGGAACTGGCTGCCCTGGCGCGCCGCGGAAGGGAGCGCTGCCTGGCCGAGCACACGGCCCAGCGCCGGGCCCGCGAGATGGTGGAAGCGATCGAGGCGGCTGCCACACCTGCGCTATCGCCCGCCTCCGGCACGCGCGGATGAGCCGCGTCTGGGGGATTGTCCCGGCGGCGGGGCAGGGGACACGCATCCAGCCGCTTGCCTTCTCAAAGGAGCTCCTTCCGGTCGGCAGCCGCGTGGACGAGAACGGCGTCGAGCGCCCGCGCGCGGTGAGCGAGCACTTGGTAGAGCGCATGCTGCTGGGCGGAGCGGACCGGATCCTCTTCGTCATCTCGCCGCTGAAGTCCGACATCCTGCGTTACTACGGCGCAGATTTCAGCGCGGCGCAGATCGCCTATGTCGTGCAGGAGCGCGCCGCAGGACTCTGCGACGCGATCTTCCGTGCCGTGCCCTTCGTGCGTCCGGACGAATGCGTGCTGGTCGGCCTGCCCGACACGGTATGGTTCCCAGCCGACGCGCTGCGCCACCTGCCCGATGACCGTCTAAGTTTCCTCCTCTTCCCCGTAGACCGGCCGGAGCTGTTCGATGCCGTGGACACGGATGCGGATGGCCGCGTGCGCGAGGTGCAGGTCAAGCGCCCTGGTGCCTCGACAAACTGGATCTGGGGCGCTTTCAAGATGCCCGGCGCCACACTCCACGCGCTACACGCCCTGTGGGAGGCGCGCGAACGGCAGGACGAATATATCGGCACGCTGGTCAATGCCTGGATTGGGCGCGGCAACGCGGCCTGGGGTGTCAGGGCCGGAAGCAGCTATGTGGATACCGGCACGTTGAACGGCTATCGCGACGCGTCCCGGCTCCTCGACGTGCCGGAGGCGAGCCGGAACACGGCGGGAGAGAAGGCTTGAGCGAAACCGATGTCTGGAGCCCCGAGCGGATCGCCACCCGTGCGGCCGAACTGGGCCCCTGGTTCCACAACCTGAACCTCCGCGGTGTGCGCACGGCGCCGGACCACTTCCTCGGTGATTATCCCGCCAGCAAGTTCCGCGGCTTCGCGCATGCGCTGCCCGCCGACCTCACCGGCAAGACCGTGCTCGATATCGGCTGCAATGGCGGCTTCTATTCAATGGAGATGAAGCGCCGTGGCGCCTCGCGCGTGCTGGGCATCGACTTCGACGAGGACTATCTGGCCCAGGCGCGCTTCGCTTCGGAGGTGGAGGGACTCGACATAGAGTTCCGCAAGCTCTCCGTCTATGACGTGGCCCGGCTCGGCGAGCGCTTCGACGTGGTGGTGTTCATGGGGGTGCTCTACCACCTCCGTCATCCGCTGCTGGCGCTGGACCTGATTCACGAGCATGTCGCGGGCGACCTGCTGCTGTTCCAGTCCATGCAGCGCGGCGATGAGCGCGTGGCGCCCGTGGCGCCGAATTACCCCTTCAGCGAGACGGCGGTCTTCAATGACCCGGGCTGGCCGAAAATGCATTTCATCGAGCACGCCTATTCCGACGACTTCACCAACTGGTGGGCACCGAACCGGGCCTGCTCCGCCGCCATGCTGCGTTCGGCCGGCTTCTCGATCGAGGCTGAGCCGGAGCCGGAAGTCTTCGTTTGCCGCCGCGCCGGGCGCAATCAGCACTTCTACGGCGCCGTCTATCCCGCGCGCGGGCCGGAGGACACGGAGGGCGGCGGTGTGGCCCCATGGGATGAAACGAAACCCGCGCGGTGATGGAGGCGAAAGCCTGACCGCCGCGCTGCTGTCGCGACTGGCGCAGCGGGAGGCGGTGGATGATCCCGTTGCCCTGGTGGTCGCGCATCCCGATGACGAAACGCTCGGCGCCGGCGCCGTGTTGCCGCTGTTCCACCGGCTGTTGCTGGTGCAGGTGACGGATGGCGCCCCGCGGAACCTGGAAGACGCGCGGGCGGCGGGCTTCGACAGCGCGGCGGATTACGCACAGGCCCGGCAGCGCGAACTGGATGCCGCCCTCGCCGCGGGTGGCGTGTGCGCGTCGCGCGTGGTGCTCGGTGCGGCGGACCAGAGGGCCTCGCTCGACATGGCCGCGCTCGCGCGGGCGCTGGCAAAGCAACTCAGGGATCATGACGCGCGCGTGGTGCTGACCCACCCCTATGAGGGCGGGCATCCCGATCACGACGCGGTGGCCTTCTGTGCGCGGGCGGCGGTCTCGATCCTGGCGCGGGATGGGGTCGAGCCGCCGGCCCTGGTCGAGATGCCCTTCTACCACGCCGCCCCGGATGGCTGGGCCGTCGGCCGCTTCCTGCCCGGTGGCAGCGCACAGACGGTGCTGGAGCTGACCGCCGACGAACGCGTCCGGAAGCGAGCCATGATGGACGCCTTCGTCAGCCAGGCAGCGACGCTCAGCCAATTCCCGATCAATGAGGAGCTTTTCCGGCCCGCGCCGGATTACGAATTCACCGCCCCGCCGCATGAGGGAACGCTGCTCTATGAGCGCTTCCCCTGGGGCATGGACGGCGCCCGCTGGCGTCTGCTCGCCGCCGGGGCGCTGCGCGCGCTGGACCTTCCGGCTTGAACGAAGGGCCGCTCTCCATCCTCTCCGTCGCCTATCCGCTGGCTCCTGTCGGGCCGGATTCGGTGGGTGGGGCGGAACAGGTTCTCTCGGCCATGGACCGGGCGCTGCACGCGGCCGGGCACCGTTCGATCGTGGTGGCGCAGGAGGGTTCCTCGGTGGCCGGGTTGCTGTGGCCGGTGCCGCGCCCCGCCGGGCCGCTGGACGAGCCGGCGTGGAAGCGTTCGCAGGCCAATACGGCGCACGCGATCTCCGAGGCGCTGCGGAGCGAGCCTGTGGATCTGGTGCATCTGCACGGAATCGATTTCCACGCCTATCTCCCGCCGCCTGGCCCCCCCGTGCTGGCGACGCTGCACCTGCCGCCCTCCTGGTATCCGATCGCGGCGCTAAATCCGCCGCGCCCTCGCACATGGCTGCACGGCGTGTCCGCCTCGCAGCACGCCGCCATGAAGGGAAAGGTGGAGGCGCTGCTGCCGCCCGTGCCGAACGGCGTGCCGGTCGGGGAACTGGCCGCGACGCGCCATGCCCGCCGCGGCTTCGTCTTGATGCTCGGCCGCATCTGCCCGGAAAAGGGCCAGCACCACGCGCTGGACGCTGCCCGTGCCGCCGACGTACCGCTACTGATCGGCGGCGAGGTTTTTCCCTATGAGTCGCATGAGCGCTTCTTCGCGGAGGAAGTGCGGCCTCGGCTGGACCGGCGGCGCCGCTTTCTCGGGCCGGTTGGCTTCGCGCGGAAGCGCCGCCTGCTGGCCGCCGCGCGATGCCTGCTTGTGCCGAGCACCGCGCCGGAGACCAGCTCCCTCGTTGCGATGGAGGCTGCGGCATGCGGCACGCCGGTCGTCGCCTTTGCCTCGGGCGCGCTGCCGGAGGTGGTGGAGCATGGCCGCACCGGCTTCCTCGTTTCCGGCGTGGTGGAAATGGCGGAGGCGATCGCCCGTGTCGGCACGCTGGACCCCGAGGAGATCCGGCGCGTGGCTCGGGAGCGTTTCTCCCTCGCGCGCATGGCAGCGGAATACATGGCCCTCTACCGGCGCCTGGTGGCGGCATGACGCGGGCGCTGATCGACACGGATCTCGCGCTGGCGGCACTGCGCCCGGAATGGGAGGCGCTGTGGCGGCGCGCGCAGGCCATCCCGGGCGGCGCCACACCCTTCCAGTCGCCGGCCTGGCTGCTGCCCTGGTGGGGCGCTTTCGGCACCGGACTTCCCCGCGTCGCGATCCTGCGCGGGGAGGAAGGGCATTTGCTCGGCCTGCTGCCGCTCTATCTGCTGGATGAGGGCGGCATGCGGAAGCTGCTTCCGATGGGCGTCGGCATCACCGACTACAGCGACGCGCTCCTCGACCCCGGGGCGCCAGCGGGAAGTGCCGCCGCGTTGCTGGAGACGGCGCTGAGCACCGCCGCGCGCGACCACGCCACCCTCTGCGACCTCCCCGACCTGCCGCCGGGCGCCGCCTTGCGGAAGGCGGAACCTCCCGCCGGCTGGCGCGGGGAAGGCTGGGTGGGCGAGCCATGCCCTGTCCTCACCTTGCCAGAGAGGTCGGAGGCGCTGCGCGGCCCGGTGCCTGCCGGCACGCTGCGAAAGCTCCGCATGGCGCGCCACCGCGCCGGGCGCGCGGGCGGCTGGAGCGCCTCGGTCGCCGGCCCCGAGGAGGTCCTGCCCTTCTGGGATGCCCTGGTCGGGATGCACCGCGCGCGCTGGACCCGGCGCGGCGAGGAAGGCGGCGTGCTGGCCGATCCTCGCGTGCTGGCCTTTCACCGCACCGCCCTGCCGCAACTTTCCGAGGCCGGAGCACTCCGCCTTTACGCCCTGCGGATCGGCGGAGAGATCGCCGCCCTCTACCATGTGCTGGTCGCCGGCCCGGACCGCCTCCTTTTCTATCTCAGCGGCTTCGACGAGGCGCGCGCCTTCGAAAGCCCCGGCAGCATCCTGCTCGGCCATATCGCGGAGCAGGCCATCGCCGAGGGCCGGCGTGAGTTGCACTTCCTGCGCGGCGGCGAGGCCTACAAATACGCCTGGGGCGGGGTGGACCGGGTGAATGCCGGGCGCCGCCTGTTGCCGCCATGACCGGGCAGGACGACCCGATCGGCCTCTGCCTCGCGGGCCGGATTTCGCCCGAGGTCGCGTTGGCCCGCCTGCTGCTGGGCGGCGTCTCGCCCGAAGCGGTCGCGCGGGATGTGGCCGGGCGGCGCGAGGCGGGGGATGAACGCTGGCGGCGGCTCGACGCGCTGGTTTCCGCCCGGCGCGGCGGGCTCGATGCGCTCTCCGCGATGCTGCGGGAGGCCGGGGTGGATCACGGGGCCTGCGGCGCCCCGCCTGACGCGGCCATTGCCGCCATCGCCACCCTGTTCGACCGCGCCGTGGCCCGCGCGCCAGAGGCGAGCGTCGCCGCCTATTCCCTCGGCGACCCCACCATCCTGGCGGCCGCAACCGATGAAATCATCGCCTGGCTCTGCCAGGAGAAGCTGATTGGTGCGGATCGAGACGTGCTGGACCTGGGATGTGGCATCGGCCGGGTGTCCGTGGCCCTCGCTGGCCACTGCCGTTCCGTGCTGGGCCTCGACGTGTCGCCGGGCATGGTGGCGGAGGCGCACCGGCGGCATGGGGCCGTCCCAGGGCTGCGCTTCGGCACGACCTCCGGGACGGGCCTCGGCGCGCAGCCGGATGCGGGGTTCGACCTGATCCTGGCCGTGGACAGCTTTCCCTACCTCGTCCAGGCGGGCGGCGGCGTGGCCGAGCGGCATCTGGCCGATGCGGCGCGCATCCTGCGCCCAGGCGGTGCTTTCGCCATCCTCAATCTCTCCTATCGCGGCAACCTCGCCCTGGACCGGGCGGATGCGGAGCGCTGGGCCGAGGCCGGCGGCTGGACCCTGGCGAGCAACGGCGTCGCCCCTTTCACGATCTGGGACGGCGTGGCCTTCCTGCTCCGCCGCCCCTGACCCGCCTCCGGAGAAGGGGGGATTCCGCAACCCTGCCCAGCGCCCGGTCGTGCCACCCTCCGCGCCCGTCCGGCGTTTCGGAAAAGAAGTTCTGCTGGGGGATCAGTATGGCGGAGTTGGTGGCGGAACCGGAGGGGCTTTTGGCCGCGCAATTGGTGGAACTCGGCGCCGGACCGGATAGCGCCCTCCACCTGGCCCGCAGCGAGGCCCGGGCTGCCCGCCTTTTCCATGCCGCCCGGGCGCTCGCGCCGAATCTGCTGGTGATCCCGCTGCCGGCCTGGGACTGCCTGCCCTATGACCGGACCTCGCCTTCCCGGCAGGTCATGGGGCAGCGCATGGCGGCGCTGCATGCCATTTCCACCCGGGGGCGACGGCCCTGCCTGGTGATCGCCAGCATCGACGCCGCGACCCAGCGCCTGCCGCCGCCGGAAGCCTATGCCGAGCTGACGCTTGGCACCGGCCAGGCGGTGGAGCCCGAGCCCCTGCAGCGCCGCCTCGCGCAACTCGGCTACGTCATCGACGACCGGGTGGACGAACCGGGCGAGGCCGCGCTGCACGGTGCCGTGCTGGACGTCTACCCGCCCGGAGAGGGTGCCCTGCCTTGCAGGATCGAGCAGGAGGATGGGCGAATTACCTCCATCCGCCGCTACGACCCCCTGACGCAGCGCAGCGTGGACGAGGTGGATGCCATCACGCTGGCCCCAGTTTCCGAACTTGTCTGGCCCGAACATTCGGAGGAGAGCCACGCCCAGGGCGTCGAGCATGCCCTGGCGGACCTCTACCCCTCCCTTGTCACGCTCTTTGACCTGCTGTCTGGCGCCCCACTGGTGCTGGATCCGGAGGTGGAGGCGCTGCGCCCCCAGCGCGCCGCCGAGGTGATCGACGCCTACCGCGCCCGCTTTGCCCTGGCACCACCTGAGGAAGGCCTCCGCCGGGCCTCCGAGCCTACGAAGCTCTACCTGGACGAGACGGCCTGGTCCGAGGCGCTGGCCGGCCGCGCCGTGACGGTGTTGGAGGAGCCGCCCGAGGAGCCCGAAGGAACCCTGCCGCGCTTCCTCGATGCGCGGGATCCCGAGGAGGCCTTCCTGGAGTTCCTTGAGGAGCAGCTTGAGGCCGGGCGGCGCGTTGCCCTGTCCGGCCGGGATCGCCAGCGCACGCGCGCCGTCCTGCAACTCGTGCGGCAGCGTCTGGAGCTGGAGCCGGAGCGGTTCGAGGGCTGGGCGGCGCTGCTCGCCACGCCGTCCGGCAGCTTCGGCACGCTGGACGGGATGCTGGAAGCGGGCTTCGCGACCGGCGATGCCGTGGTCGTCGCGCCCAACGACCTGCGCCCGGCCCAGGCCCGCCATCAGGCTCCGGAGCGGCAGCGGATCCTGGCCATGGCAGGGACAGGTCTCCAGCCCGGCGATGCCGTGATCCACCTCGACCACGGCCTCGGCGCCCTGCGCGGCGTGGAGGCGGTGACGGTCGGGGACGTGATGCTCGATTGCCTGAAGCTGGAATATGCTGGCGGCACGACGCAGCTGGTCCCGCTGGATGAGATGGACCGCCTCTGGCGCTACGGCGCGGAGGCGGAGGGCGTGACGCTGGACCGCCTCGGCAGCGATTCCTGGCCGAAGCGGCGGGCCGAGGTGGAGGCGCAGATCGCCGAGACGGCAAAGGCGCTGGTGGAGCTGGCGAAG
Organism: Roseomonas sp.; assembly: GCA_036563555.1. Lineage (GTDB taxonomy): Bacteria > Pseudomonadota > Alphaproteobacteria > Acetobacterales > Acetobacteraceae > Roseomonas. The sequence goes on from DATCMG010000634.1 coordinate 12,377, forward strand.
GAGGGCCAGCAGCGCAGCGCCCCCGTACTGAAGGCGCGGGGCGGCGCCTATGACCGCTTCGCCGCCCGCTTCCCCTATACGCTGACGGAAGACCAGTCCGAGGCGATCGACGCCGTGCTGGCTGACCTCGCCTCGGGCCGGCCCATGAACCGGCTGATCTGCGGCGACGTCGGCTTCGGCAAGACGGAGGTGGCCTTGCGTGCCGCCGCCGTGGCGGCGCTGGCCGGAAAGCAGGTGGTGCTGCTGGCGCCCACCACCGTGCTGGTCCGGCAACACCTCACTACGTTCCGTCGTCGCTTCGCCGGGATGAAATGGGGCGGCAGGCCGATCCGGATCGAGCAGCTCTCCCGCCTGTCCTCCGCCAGCGAGGCAAGGGCGGTAAAAGCGGGGCTGGCCGATGGCAGCGTGCGCATCGTCATCGGCACCCAGGCCCTGGCCGGGAAGGGCGTGGCCTTCAAGGAGCTCGGCCTTGTCGTGATCGACGAGGAGCAGCGCTTCGGTACGCGCCAGAAAGCGATGGTGCGCCGGCTGGGCGAGGACGCGCATGTCATGTCCATGACCGCCACCCCGATCCCGCGCACCCTGCAATCCGCGCTGGTCGGGCTGGAGGAGCTGAGCGTCATCGCGACCCCTCCGGGCCGCCGCCAGCCCATCCGCACCGTGCATGTGCCGCTGGACGACGCGATGCTGCGCCAGGCCCTGGCGCGCGAGCACCGGCGCGGCGGGCAAAGCTTCGTTGTCTGCGCCCGCATCGAGGATCTTCCCGGAATGCGCGATCGCATCCGTGGCCTGCTGCCGGAGCTGGAGATCATCGAGGCGCATGGCGAAATGCCGGCGGGCGAGGTGGACGCGGCGCTGGTGCGCTTCGCGGAAGGGGAGGGGGATGTGCTGCTCTCCACCAACATCGTCGAGACCGGGCTGGACGTGCCGCGCGCCAACACGATGCTGGTCTGGCGTGCCGACCGCTTCGGCCTTGGGCAGCTTCACCAGCTTCGCGGCCGCGTGGGGCGAGGCCGGGTGCGCGGCACGATCATCCTGCTGACCGACCCGTCCGAGCCACCCTCCGCCCTGACGTTGAAGCGGCTGAAGGCGCTGGAAGCCTTCGACAGGATCGGCGCCGGCTTCGCGATCAGCGCGCGCGACATGGACCTGCGCGGCGCCGGCGACCTGCTGGGCGAGAGCCAGGCCGGCCATATGAAGCTGATCGGGCTTGAACTCTACCAGCACCTTCTCGCCCGTGCCCTGCACGCCGTGCACGGGGAAACCACGCCGGAGGACTGGACGCCGGTGCTCGCGATTGGCGTTTCCGCCGGAATCCCGAAGGATTACGTCGAGGAGGACGCCGTGCGCGTCGAACTCCATGCGCGCCTCGCCGCCATCCTTCGGCACGGCGATGGCGTGGCGCTCGGCGAATTCGCGGAGGAGGTGGCGGACCGCTTCGGGCCGCCGCCGGAGCCGGTGGAGAACCTGCTGGCCCTGGCGCGGCTGCGGGTGCGCTGCCGTCGCCTGGGCATCACCAAGCTGGAGGTCGGCCCGAGCGCGGCCGCCGCCAGCTTCCGCGGTAACCCCCCGGCCGCCGAGCCGCCCCTGGAACTGCGCGGCGAGCGCATCATACTGCCCAGGCCCAGCCAGGGCGCGGCGGGGCTGCTGGCCACCGCCATGGAACTGCTCAAGCGCCTGTCCCCCCGGCGGCGCGGTGCGGCGCCTCGGAAGGAGCCGGTGAAAAGTGCCCCGAAGGCGGCCGGGATGGAGCAGGGCCAAGGTCGCGATGCGAGGAGGGTCCAGCCCTTTGCCGAAGATTTTAGCAGCCCCACCATCTTGCGCGGGCCGGCGCCACCACCCTAAGCTGTGTCATCAATCGCGCGGGGGTTGCATATGGCCACCGATGAGGACGTCATCGAGCCTCTGGCTGAGGCGGGTGCGACGAGCATGCGGCTGCTGGTGCTTGAGATGACGGTCGCGGCAATCGTAGCCAGGTTGCCGCGGGCGGACTTCGAAGAAGTCGTGTCGATGCTGGTATTCATCGCGAAAAGCTCCGAAGCCACGCGCGACCTTGAGAACCTGCCGGCCGACGCTCCGCGCCTCGATGATGCCAGGCGCTACGCGACCGCGATGCTCGACCGCATCGCAAAGTCCAGGCGGGCGGAACGAACCCCCGGCTGCCATTAACGGCGCGACGCCCAGCCCGTAAGGGCCGGCCGCCTCGGCGTGGCAGCAAATTCCGGGGAATGGCGGCGCTGTCGTTCCCGGCGATCTGGTGGATGAGGCGGAGGAGTTCGCCGCCCTGCTACGTGAAATGGCGCGGGGTCGTGGTCTGCCTCACTTGTTCCGGGCCGGCTGCCGCAGCTCCAGCCAGCGTGCCTTCGTTGCCTCCCGCTCGCGGCGGTCGTCGCTGAACAACCGAAGCAGGTCCTCGGGCACCTGCTCCTCCAGCGTCGCATCCCAGCTCTGATGCAGGCTTCGCCTGAGCCAGAGGTCGAACGGGTCGGCATTGGCAGACCCCTGATGCGGCTGGGCGGGGCGGATCGGCATTGTAACGCCTCCACGAGCGGCTCAGGGGCGGAAACGCGCCAGCATGGCATCCGCTTCGCCGGGCTGGCTTAATCCCCGGCTTCTGCCCGGTGGGGCCGAGCGCAGGCCGGGGCGGGCGCGCATCAGCCCGCCCCGTCCTCGCCAAGCAGCCGGGCAGCCCGGCGGTGCAGCTTGTCCAGGATCTCGCCAAGGGCTGCGATCTCGCCCTCGGTCAGCGCATCCGCCAGTTCAGCCTGCAGGGCATGGGCGCGGGGTACGATGCGGCGGTAGAGGGCCAATCCCTGGGGCGCCAGACGCAGCATCTGTGCCCGCTGGTCCTCCGGATGCGGAGTCCGCTGGATCAGCCCCTTATCGGCCAGCCGGATCACCGCGCGGCTCACCTTCACCCGGTCCATCTCGGTGCGGGCGATCACCGCCTGGGTGGAAAGGGGGGCACCCTCGCCCAGGATGGCCATGACCCGCCATTCCGGGATCGAAAGCCCGAACTCCGCCTCGTAGCGCTCGGCAAAGGCGCGGCTGACGCTCTCGGCCGCGACCGAGATCCGGTAGGGCAGGAAATCCGCAAGGCGGAGGGGGGCGGCTGTTTTCGGCGTCGTGATGGCGCACCTCTTGTATCGTCTCAAATGAGATGATATACGCCGATCATAACATCCAGGTCGCCGGCGCCGCCAGAAGGTGGGCGCGGAAGCGGCCGATGGGGGAGGGGTCGGTCTTGCATATCGACTACCAGTCTCTGCGGTTCGAATACCGCCGCTCGCCGGACCAGTCGGCGGCACAGCTCGCGCATCACCCCGTGGTGGTGGTGGGCGCGGGGCCCGTCGGGCTGGCCGCCGCCATCGACCTGGCGCAATCCGGCCAGCGCGTGGTGCTGCTGGACGATGACCACTGCCTGTCCAACGGTTCGCGCGCCATCTGCTTCGCCAAGCGCACGCTGGAGATCTTCGACCGCCTGGGCTGCGGCGACCGGATGGTGGAGAAGGGCGTCACCTGGAATCTCGGCCGTGTCTTCCACCGGAACGAGCCTGTCTACAGCTTCGACCTGCTGCCCGAGGGCGGGCATCACCGACCGGCCTTCATCAACCTGCAGCAATACTATGTCGAAGGCTTCCTGCTTGATCGCGCACGGGCCCTGCCGGGCATCGAGATCCGCTGGAACAACAAGGTATCCGCTCTGTCGCCGCGGGACGGTGGCGTCGAGCTGACGGTTGAGACGCCCGAGGGCGAGTACCGCATCCTGGCCGACTACGTGGTGGCGGCGGACGGATCCCGCTCCCCCATCCGCAAGGCGCTTGGCCTGGAGAGCAAGGGCCGCACCTTCCGCGACCGTTTCCTGATCGCCGATGTGCGGATGAAGGCCGACTTCCCGGCCGAGCGCTGGTTCTGGTTCGATCCGCCTTTTCACCCCAACCAATCCGTTCTGCTGCACAGCCAGCCGGATGGGGTGTGGCGCATCGACTTCCAGCTTGGTTGGGATGCCGATCCCGTGGTCGAAAAGGCGCCCGAGCGTGTGATCCCCCGCGTGCAGGCCCTGCTGGGGCCGGATGCGGAATTCGAGCTGGAATGGGTCAGCGTCTATACCTTCTCCTGCCTGCGCATGGAGCACTTCCGGCACGGCCGCGTGATCTTCGCGGGCGATGCCGCCCATGGCGTTTCGCCCTTCGGGGCGCGCGGCGCCAACAGCGGCGTGCAGGATGCGGAGAACATCGCCTGGAAGCTCGCCCTGGTGCTGCGCGGGGAGGCGCCGGATTCCCTGCTGGACAGCTACGACACGGAGCGCGTGGCGGCGGCGGACGAGAACATCCTGAACTCCACCCGCTCCACGGACTTCATCACCCCGAAGAACGAGGCCAGCCGCGCCTTCCGCGACGCCACGCTGGATCTGGCGCGGGATTGCGCCTTCGCACGCCGGATGGTGAACAGCGGCCGGCTGTCGCTGCCCAGCACCTATCGGGATTCTCCCCTGAACACGCCGGATGCCGACAACTTCGAAGGCCTGATGGTTCCCGGCGCGCCGGCGCTGGACGCACCGTTGCTGCGGGGCGGCGGGCCGGACTGGCTGCTACGCCGCCTTGGCGGCCACTTCACGCTGCTGCATTTCGGCGGGGTGCCGCCGGCCCTGCCGGAAACCGCGCCACCCATTCGCCTGGCGACCGTGACGCCCGCGGAGGATGCGGAGGGCCTCGCCGCGCTCCGCTACGATGCAACCCCGGGCACCACCTATCTCATCCGCCCGGACCAGCATGTCTGTGCCCGCTGGCGCCAATTCGATCCGGATCTGGTGCGCGCGGCGCTGGACCGCGCGACGGGACGCGCCTGATGCTGAACACGGAACCCAACATCGCTTCGCCCGACGACTTCTACGAGGCACTGCTCTCCATCCACCAGGACCTCACCCCGGAGCAGTGCCGCGCGGTGGATGCGCGGCTGATCCTGCTTCTCTCCAACCATATCGGCGACCTTGCCGTGCTGCGCCAGGCCATGGCGCGGGCGCGGCAGGGAATCGAGCCCGCTGGCCGCGACGCGACCATCCTGGCCCGCGCCTGAAACACCGAAGGAACCACCATGTCCGGCTTCGCCAGCACCAACGACCTCGCCGAGAAGACCATCTCCTTCGATGAGCTTGGCCCGGGCCTCTATGGCTACACCGCGGAGGGAGACCCGAATTCCGGCGTCGTCATCGGCGATGACGGCGTGCTGGTCGTAGACGCCCAGGCAACGCCACGCATGGCGCAGGACGTGATCGCGAGGATCCGCACGGTCACGGACAAGCCCGTCACGCATGTCGTGCTGTCGCATTACCACGCCGTGCGCGTGCTCGGCGCCTCGGGCTATGAGGGCGCCCAGGTCATCGCCTCCGACGTCACGCGCGACCTGATTGTCGAGCGCGGGCAGCAGGACATGGATAGCGAGATCGGCCGTTTCCCGCGCCTTTTCCGGGGCAAGGAAAGCATCCCCGGCCTCACTTGGCCCCATGTCACCTTCCAGAAGAAGATCACGCTGTGGATGGGCAGGCGCGAGGTGCAGATCATCCATATCGGCCGGTCCCATACCGCTGGCGACACCATCGTGTGGCTGCCGAAGGAGCGCGTGCTCTTCTCTGGCGACTGCGTGGAATACGGGGCCACCCCCTATTGCGGCGACGCGCATTTCGCGGACTGGGCGGGCACGCTGGACGCCATCCGCGCATTGAAGCCCGTCGCGCTGGTGCCGGGGCGCGGCAATTCGCTCGTCACGCCCGACCAGATCGAGGAAGGCCTGACCGGCACCGCCAACTTCACCTCGGACCTCTTCGCCATCGCGAAGAAGGGCGTCGCCGCCGGTCATTCGCTGAAGCAGGTCTATGACGAGGCCATGTCGGCCATGCGCCCGAAATACGGGCACTGGGTGATCTTCGAGCACTGCATGCCCTTCGACGTGTCCCGTGCCTATGACGAGGCCAAGGGCCTCGACCGCCCCCGCATCTGGACCGCCGAGCGCGACGTCGAGATGTGGAAGGCGCTGGAGCACGGCACCGAGATGAAATCCGCCGAACTCGACCGGTAACACCATCCCGAGGCAGAGGAGGCCTCCCCGATGAACGCCCCGTTCCGCCCGCAACCGCTGACGCCCGGTGCCTCCGTTGCCGCCAACGACGCCGGCTACATGCCCGGCTTTGGCAATGGCTTCGAAACCGAGGCTTTGCCAGGGGCGCTCCCGATCGGGCGCAACTCCCCGCAGCGCTGCCCTTATGGCCTCTATGCCGAGCAACTCTCAGGCTCGCCCTTCACCGCGCCGCGCACGACGAATGAGCGCTCCTGGCTCTACCGCATCCGCCCGACCGTGGCCCATTGGGGCTCCTTCGAGAAGGTGGATGCCGGCCTCTGGCGCACCGCCCCCTGCGCGGAAGTGGACCTGCCCTTGGCGCCGCTGCGCTGGGATCCCATCCCGCTGCCCGATGTGAAGCTCTCCTTCCTCGAGGGCATCCGCACCATCACCACCGCTGGCGACGCCGGCAGCCAATCCGGCATGGGCGCGCATATCTACCTCGTCACGCGCTCCATGCAGGACGAGTACTTCTACAACGCCGATGCGGAGATGCTCTTCGTCCCGCAGCAAGGCGCACTACGCATCGCCACGGAATTCGGCGTGATCGACATTGCGCCGGGCGAGATCGCGGTGATCCCCCGCGGCGTGAAGATCCGCGTGGAACTGCCGAATGGCCCCGCACGCGGCTATCTCTGCGAGAATTACGGCGGCGCCTTCACCCTGCCGGAACGTGGCCCGATCGGCGCCAACTGCATGGCGAACCAGCGTGACTTCCTGACGCCCGTCGCCGCCTATGAGGACCGCGACGCGCCCTCCACCCTGACGGTGAAGTGGGGCGGCACGCTCTGGCGCACGGAGCTGGCCCATTCGCCGCTCGACGTGGTTGCCTGGCATGGCAACTACGCGCCCTACAAATACGACCTGCGCCGGTACTCCCCGATAGGGCCGATCCTGTTCGACCATGCCGATCCGTCAATCTTTACCGTGCTGACATCGCCCAGCGAAACTCCCGGCACGGCGAATATCGACTTCGTCCTCTTCTCCGACCGATGGCTGGTGGGCGAGAACACCTTCCGCCCGCCCTGGTATCATATGAACGTCATGAGCGAGTTCATGGGGCTGGTGGAAGGCGTCTACGACGCCAAGACCGGTGGCGGCTTCGTGCCGGGCGGCTTCTCCCTGCACAATTGCATGCTGCCCCATGGCCCCGACATGTCGGCCTTCGAGGCGGCGAGCAATGCCGAGTTGAAGCCGCACAGGCTGGAGGGCACCATGGCCTTCATGCTGGAGACGCGGCTGCCGCAGCGCGTCACGCGCTATGCCGCCGAGGCGCCGCAGTTCCAGCGCGACTATGCCGGCTACGGCCAGGGCCTTCGCAAGCACTTCAACCCGAACCA
>DATCMG010000641.1:0-8115 GCA_036563555.1 Roseomonas sp.
GGCGGGGCTTCGCCCCGCTCATCCTTCCAGCGGCAGCGCGATGGTGCAGGACAGCCCGTCCGCCTCAAGGCCGAGACGCGTCTCCCCGCCCAATGCGAAGGACAGTGCCCCCTCGATCATCTTCCACCCGAAGCCTTGCCATCCACCGGCCGCCCCGGGCTGCGCGACGCCGTGCTCGCGCCAGTCGATCACGAGGCGCCGCCCCGCCTTGGCCTCCTCCATCCGCCAGGTGACGGAAAGCCGCCCCGCGGCCGTGGCAAGCGCGCCATGCCGCGCCGCATTTGCCGCCAGCTCATGCAGCGCGAGCGCGAGCGGCTCCGCCACTCCCGGCTCCAGGGCGACCGCCGGCCCCTCCAGCACGACCTGCCCGGCGGGGGGGCGAAGCGGCTCGATCTCCCCGCGCAGGATCGTCCCGAGATCCGCGCCCGCCGCCCCGGCCAGCCCCTGCGCCCGGCCGAGCGCGGCCAACCGGTCTCCGAAGGCACGGCCTTCCCCCGAGACGGTCAGCGTGCGCGACGCGATGGCGCGAACCGTGGCCAGCAGCGCCAGCGTCCGCTGCCGCAGCGCCTCGGCGCCTGGATGCGGCTCCCCTTCCCGCGTGGCGTCGCGCTGGATGGACACCCAATGCGTGACCATCCCGCCCGAACCCAGGATGGGCATGATGACCCATTCGTTGAGATAGGGGGTGCCATCCTTGCGGTAGTTCACCGCCGCGCCGATGAAATGCCGCCGCTCCTCCAGGTCGCGCCGCAACTGGCGCAGCACGGCCCGGTCGGTGTCCGGCCCCTGCAGGATCCGGGGCGATTGGCCGAGCAGTTCGGCGGCGGCGTGGCCGGTCACCGCCTCGAAATGCGCGTTGGCGTAGCGGATGACCGGCCCTGGCGGGTCCAGGGCCGCATCGGTGATGATGACGGCCAGCCCCGCGACATCGAGCGCAGCGCCGAGCACCGCGGCGCTCAACGCCCCGATGCTGCCCGACAGGTCCGGCGCGGCGTCGCGCTCAGCCATGCGGTCCCCTCGCCTGCTCCAGCGCCTCCGCCAGGCGCCGGAGCTGCCGGCGCGTCTGGTGCAGCCGGTCCAGCAGGCCGAGCACGACGGGCATGGCGGCCTCGTTCACCTCCAGCTCCTCATGCAGTTCCAGGATCAGGCGGCAGCGGGCCACGTCGATCTCCTGAAAGACGGGCCGGCCCGCCTGGCGCTCCGGCCGCACCCAGCCCTCGGCGATCCAGGCTTCCAGCCGCGCCGCATCCAGGCCCGAGACGCGGAGCAGCACGGCCTCGAAACTGATCATGCGCGCCTCCGCATCTCCGCCCGCGGGTCGATGGGATGATCAGGCGCCCAGCCCCGCAGGAAATCCTCCAGCGCCTTGTCCACGGGGCCGAGCACCAGGCGCAGGGTGACGAGAAGGTCGCCCGCCGGTGTCCCGCCCGATTCCGCCACGCCCCGCCCGCGCAGCCGCATCTGCGTGCCGGCATCCGAGCGCGGCGGGATGGTCAGCATCACCTCGCCGCGCGGCGTGGGCACCGGCACCTTCGCGCCGAGCACGGCTTCGGAGAACGTCACGGGCAGATCCATCCGCAGGTCGCGCCCGTCGCGCTCGTAGAAGGGATGGGAGCCCACGGCCACCTCGATCAGCGCATCGCCATCCGGTGCGCCCTGCGTGCCGGGCGAGCCCTGGCCGCGGAGGCGCAGCACCTGCCCATCCTCCAGCCCCGGCGGGACGCGCACATCCAGGTTCCGCCCATCCGGCAGGGTGAGGCGCTTAGTGGCGCCGTTCACCGCATCCAGGAAATCCACGGCCAGCCGGTAATGCGCGTCCCGGCCCCGGCGAGGGCCCATCTCCGAACGCCCATGGCGGAACATCCCGAGAATGTCCTCCAGATCGTCCTGATCGAAGCTGCCGGAGGCGCCGGACCAGCCGCCCCCCGCTCCGCCGAACGGCCCGCCTGCCCCGGCGCCGCGGTAGCGGGCGCCCTGCGCGCCCTCCGCATAGTCCTGGTAATAGCCGCGCGGCGGCACCTCCTGGCCGGCGGCGTCGATCTCACCGCGATCGAAGCGCGCCCGCTTCTCCGGATCGGACAGCAGTTCATGCGCGGCGTTGGCGGCCTTGAACCGCGCCTCGGCCGCCTTGTCGCCAGGATTGAGGTCCGGGTGGTTGGTCTTCGCGATCTTGCGGAAGGCCTGCCGGATTTCATCCGGACTCGCCGTCCGGCTCACGCCAAGGGTTTCGTAGGGGTTATCCGACGCCATGATGGTCAGGATAACGCTTCTTACCCCGGATTGGTCCATGCCTTGCGCGCAGGGCAGGGCCCATGGCCCCTTGCGCCCCGTGGCCGGACGAGCCTACCTCCGCGCGGCCCAGCCCGGACCGTTCTGACAGGCGCCGGGCCGGATGGGCCAGCGGATAGGGTAGCGATGAACTGGATCTCCGACTGGGCGCTGCCCAAGATACAGACGCTGTTCGGCGCCAAGCGCGACGTGCCGGAGAATCTCTGGATCAAGTGCCCGCATTGCGGGGAGATGGTCTTCCACCAGGATCTCGAACGGAACCTGCATGTCTGCCCGAAATGCGGGCACCACATGCGGATCTCCGCCCAGCGCCGCCTGGATTACACCCTCGATCCCGGCTGGCAGCGCATCGAGCTGCCCCGCGCCCCCGCCGATCCGCTGCGCTTCCGCGACAGCCGCCGTTATGGCGACCGCTTGCGCGAGGCCCAGCAGAAGAGCGGCATGGATGACGCGATCGCCGTTGCCCATGGCGCCATCGAGGGCCGCCCCGCCGTTGCGGCCGCCTTCGAGTTCGCCTTCATGGGTGGCTCCATGGGCGCCGGCGTGGGCGAGGGCATCGTCACCGCCGCCCGCCTCGCGGTGTTGCAGGACGCGCCGCTGATCGTCTTCACCGCCTCCGGCGGCGCCCGCATGCAGGAGGGCGCGGTTTCGCTGATGCAGATGCCGCGCACCGTCATCGCGACGCGCATGGTGAAGGAGGCCGGGCTGCCCTTCATCGTGGTTCTCTGCGACCCGACGACGGGCGGCGTGACGGCCAGCTTCGCCATGCTGGGCGACATCCAGATCGCCGAGCCCGGCGCGCTGATCGGCTTCGCCGGCGCCCGGGTGATCGAGCAGACCGTGCGCGAGAAGCTGCCCGAGGGTTTCCAACGCGCCGAATACCTGCTGGAGCACGGCATCCTGGACATGGTGGTGCCCCGCCCGGAGATGCGCGCGACGCTCGCCCGCGTGATCGGCTTCCTCCGGCCCGCCGCCGCTCCGGCGCCGGTGGCGGAAGTGGTCGCCCCGCCCGCTCCTGCTCCTGCCCCCGCGGCGGAATAGGCCAGCCCCGTCTCCGCCCCGCCTGCGCGGGGCGGTCCCGGCCGGGAATCCCGGCCCGGCCCCCGAACCGGAATCCCGGCCATGTCCGATCCCCATGCCGCCCCGCAACCCCCCTGGGGCGCCCCCGCCGGCCTGCGTGCCGCCCCCGGTGCCGGACGGTCGGAACAGATCATCGACCGGCTGCATGCCCTGCATCCGAAGCTGATCGACCTCAGCCTCGACCGGCTGCAGCGCTGCCTCGGCGCCCTCGGCAATCCCGAGCGCCACCTGCCGCCCGTGATCCATGTCGCCGGCACGAACGGCAAGGGAAGCACCTGCGCCTTCCTCCGGGCCATCGCCGAGGCCGCGGGGCAGCGGGTGCATGCCTACACCTCCCCGCATCTCGTCCGCTTCCACGAGCGCATCCGGCTGGCGGGCCATCTGGTGGAGGAGGAGGTGCTCGCCGCCGCGCTGGAGGAGGTGGAGGCTGCCAATGCCGGCCAGCCCATCACCGTCTTCGAGATCACCACCGCGGTCGCGCTGCTGCTCTTCAGCCGTGTTCCGGCGGATTTGCTGGTGCTGGAGGTTGGCCTGGGCGGCCGCTTCGACGCCACCAATGTGGTGGACCGGCCCGTCGCCTGCGCCATCGCCTCCATCTCGATGGATCATATGGACTTTCTCGGCGACCGCCTCTCGGCCATCGCCGCCGAGAAGGCCGGCATCATCAAGCCGGGCATTCCCGCGGCCACCGGCAGCCAGGCGCCCGAGGCCATGGCCGTGCTGGAAGCCGAGGCCGCCGCGCAAGGCGCCCCTCTTCTCGCCCGCGGCCATGGCTGGAAGGCGGAATGGGATGGCGACGCCCTTCTCTACCGCGATGCGGGCGGCACCTTGCGGCTGCCGCGCCCCGCCTTGCCGGGCCCGCACCAGGCCGATAATGCCGGCATCGCCATCACCGCCCTGCGCGCCTGGGATCCGCCCTGGCTGACCGAGGCTGCCATTGCCCAGGGCCTTTCCAGCGTCACTTGGCCCGCCCGCCTTCAGCGCCTGCGTGGCGCGCTGGCCGACGCCCTGCCGCCGGGCTGGGAACTCTGGCTCGATGGCGGCCATAATGCCGGGGCCGGCCAGGCCCTGGCCGAGCAGCTCAGCCTCTGGTCCGACCGTCCGCTCCACCTGATCGTCGGGATGAAGAAGTCGAAGGCGGTGGGCGACTTTCTCGCCCCTCTCCTGCCGCATGCGATCACCGCCTGGGCCGTGGCCGAACCTGGCCAGCACCTTGCCGTGCCTCCGGAGGAGATCGTTGCCGCCTCCCAGGGCCGTGCCCGCTCGGGGCCGCGTGTGGCGGACGCCCTGGCCGGGATGAGCGGACCACCGGGGCGGGTGCTGATCTGCGGGAGCCTCTATCTGGCCGGGGAGGTGCTGAAAGCGGATGGAAGCTGGCCGGACTGATGGGCAGCAGCGGGTTTGCCCTCTGCACGCGCCGGGCGCATGGGGTGGGTTGGATGCCTGGCTGATCTGGGGCAGTTTGGACCCGGAGAGAGGGTAGGGCGTGTCACTGGACAACTATGACGACGCGTCATCCGACACGGTGATGCTGACCTATCAGGAACTCGCGGAACGTCTGGGCATCGACGTGCAGAGTGCTCGTCGTAGGGCACAGCGGTCCGGATGGCGCCGTATACCGGGAAATGACGGCAAGGCCCGGGTTGTTGTGCCAGGCCATGTCCTGGCGACGGACAGCACGGCGGCCGCGCCGAAGACGCCTTCGTCCGCGACATCGGCACCGCCCGATCCCATGACATTGGAGATGATGTCGCACCTCCTGTCGCAGTTGGAGGAGACCCGGACCCTGGCCGCCCAGCGGGGTATTGAGTTGGCCCGGGAACGCGAGCGTCTGGCCAGGGTGGAGGGGGAGCGTGACGGGCTCCGGGACGGGTTCAGGCTATTGGAAGCCAGGGCCGAGGAGGCGGAGGAGCGAGCAAGGACCGCCGAGGAAAAGGCCGCCGAGGTAAGGGCGGTGATGAGTCGTGTGGCCGCAGGGCTGGAGCAGATCCAGAAGGCCCAGATTGCCGCGACGGAAGAACTCGCTGCGGGCCGGACGGAACGGATGGAAGCCCGGGCTGCGGCGGAGCAGGCAGCCCTGCGGGCGAGCGAGGCAGAGGCCCAGGCCAAGGAGGCCAGCCGGCGCGCGGCGGTGGCCGAAGCGAGCCTGGATGATCTGCAGAGCCGCCGGACCTTGGAATCGGATGAGGTCGCAGCGAGCCAGACGGAGCGGGATGCCGCCCTGTCCAGGGCCGCGGAAGCGGAGAAGCTGGCGGCCGAGGCACGGGAGAAGGTGGATGAGGCGGAAGCCCGGGCAAAATCGGCGAGCGAGCGCCTGAGCCGTCTTCAGCAGGAGCGGATCGTGCAGGCCCAGGACGAGGCCGCGGCGCGTGCCGCCGCAGCCGCGAAACTGGCGGCGGAGGCCCAGCGGTCGGTGTGGCAGCGCCTTTTCGGCCGGCGGCGCCGTAGCTGACATCCCTGCTGCGTGGGCGGGGCGAAACCCCGCCGGGCGTTAGCCGACCACCCTGACAGCCCGGCTTCCCGTGCCCGAATACATGGCCTGATCGCGGGCCTGGGTTTCCGCCTCCACCCGCTTCGCCTCTCGCGCGCGCAGCTCGTTCAACTCGGCCTGGGCCGCCTCGCCCGCACGGATGCGGGCCCGCGCGCGGCGGCGTGCCGGGACGCCTGCGGCCCAGGACACGAAGGCCCCGAACAGGAAGGCGAGGGCCGCGATCAGCAGCACGGCAAGCGCCAGGGGCGTCTGCCAGGTGAGGTCGAAGGGCCAGAGCCCGACGGAGACCGGATGCATGTTCGACACGGCGAACAGCACCAGGACGAGCAGAAGGGGGGCTATCAGCAACCAGCGCCACATGGGCGGAACTCCCGAGGTGTCAGCCTTCCGCCTTGGCGGCGGCGCGGCGCGATTGCTGCAGCGGGCCGCCATTCACCCGTTCCCGCAGCTCCTTGCCTGGCTTGAAGTAGGGGACGGCCTTGCCGGAGACCGCAACGGACTCGCCCGTGCGCGGGTTGCGGCCGGTGCGGGCGTCGCGCTTCTTGGCCGAGAAGGCGCCGAAGCCGCGCAGCTCCACCCGGTCCCCGCGCGAGAGCGCCGCGGTGATCTCCTCGAAGATCGTGGCCACGATCAGCTCCACGTCCGGCTGGCGCAGATGCGGGTTGGCCGCTGCCAGGGCCGTGATGAGTTCCGACTTCGTCATCCGGCGCGCACGTCTCCTGAAGTCTGTCCCGGGGCTGGCTCAACGTCCCGGAGGCTGCCAAAGCGCCCAGGCCCCGTCAACGCCAAGTCCTTCTGAAATCAGGCTTTTCAGCGAATCGCCCAGCGCGGCGCCCAAAGCGGCGCCAAAGGCCTCCCCCAGGACGGCGCCGAAGGTGCGCTCGCGCAGGTCCCGCGCCCGCAGGTCGCGCATAGGCAGGTCGGTGGCGATGCCATGGGCGGCGGCCAGATGGGCGCGCGCCTCCGGCTCACCGCCGATGGCATCCACCAGCCCGGCGGCCAGGGCCTGCCGGCCGGTCATGATGCGGCCGTCGGCGAGTGCGCGCACCCGGTCCTCGGGCATGCGGCGCCCCTCCGCCACCATGTGCACGAATTGCGCGTGCAGGTCGTCCACCACGGCGCGCAGCGCGGCGCGGCCTTCTTCGGTCAGCGGCCGGAAGGGGCTCGGCTGGTCCTTCAACGGGCCGGAGGTGATGGCCTCCGACCGCAGGCCCAGGCTCCGCATCGCCTCCTGCGCGTCGAAGGACTGGAGCAGCACGCCGATCGAGCCGGTCACGCTTCCCTCCCGCGCGAAGACGCGCTCGGCGGGCATGGCGATCATGTAGCCGGCCGAGGCCGCGGTGCCGCCGAACATGGCCACCAGCGGCTTGGCCACCCGGAAGCGCGAGAGCGCCGCGTGCAGCCCCTCCCCACCCGCCACCGTGCCGCCGGGGCTGTCCACCGCCAGCAGCATGCCGCGCACGGAATCCGACCTGGCGGCCTTGTCGATCGCCTCCAGCAGCTTGCGGTCATCGGTGATGGTGCCGGAGACGGTCAGGCGAAGCACATGCGCCCCGCCCAGCCCTGGCCCGGTGACGCCCGCACGCCCCAGGGCGAAGGCGATCGCGCCCAGCACCGCGAGCACCGCCAGGGCCCGCCAGAGCGCCCGGCTTCGCTTCAGCCGGCGCCGGTCCAGCAACAGATCGGCCTCCAACCCGCCCGGGGCGGGCTGGGCGGAGGGGGAGCCGGACGGCGCGGGCCAGGGAGAGGGGGTTGCCATTCGCCGTCTATGCGCGACCGCGGCGGCCCACGCCAGGGCCTGCGCGCCGCGTCCCGGAATGCGCACATCGTCGCGTGACATGGGACCGTCGGGGGATTTAACATGTCATTCGCCCAAGGCCGGCCCGGATGCGGGATGTTCCGGCGGGCCTGCCTTCTGGCGGGTCGGCATATCGATCGAGACAACGCCCATGCGCTTCTCCCCGCTGCTCCTGCCGGCCCTTCTCCTCGCGCTTGCGGCCTTCCCCGCGCTGGCGCAGCAGGCCCAGCTCCGCTCCCGCTCAGCCACCCAAGGCGTCACGCCCCCTTCCACCGGGGATGCGACCTGCGACGACGCGGTTGCCGCCTGGCGCGCCTGCATCGCGGCCTCGCCCAAGTCGCCCGTCGACCGGGCGCAGGCGAACACCGAAGTGGATAAGTTCGTCCGCGATGTCTTCGATGCCCGTGGTCCCCATCGCGATGATCTGATCCGCGCCTGTGGCCCCACCGCATCCGGC
>DATCMG010000644.1:0-3391 GCA_036563555.1 Roseomonas sp.
CGGATCGCCTCCGCGAGCTCCACGGCGCTCCAACGCCAGAGATCGTCAGCCATTCGGGATGCGCCGCTTCTGCATGAGGTTTGAGGGTTCCGCGACCGGCCCGAAGCCGAGCCCGGCATAGACGCCACGTGCGTCCTTGGTCGCGAGCATCCAGTTCCGGACCGTGGTGAGATCAGGATGCTCCAGCATCGCGGCGCTGAGGGCCCGTCCGAGACCCTTCCCGCGATGTGGTGCCAGCACGAAAACATCGCGCAGATAGGCGAAAACTGCCCCATCGGTGACCACGCGGGCGAAGCCGGCCAGCGCGCCATCCGGTCCATAGGCGCCAATCGGCAGGGAGCCGGCGATGGCCCGCTCCATCACCGCGCGATTCAACCCCCGCGCCCAATAGGACTCCCCGGCGAGGAAGGAATGGACCGCATCGAGGTCCAGAAGCGCCCGGTCGGTCGAAAGCCGGTATTCACCATGCCGCCGCTCCAGCACCGCTGTCTCGAAGCCCAGCATCCTCACGCCATCGCCTCCGCGAAGCGCCCGATGTGGAAGGGCTCGATCGGCGTCTCCGTGCGCCCGGTGGCGATGAGCTCCGCCATGACATCGCCCACGCCGGGGCCGAGCTGGAAACCGTGGCCGCAAAAGCCGAAGGCGTAGAACAGGCCGGGCCATCTGGCGCTCGGACCCATCACCGGAATGTCGTCGCGCATATAGCCCTCGATCCCGCTCCAGACGCGTATGATGCGCAGGGCGCTGATCGCTGGCACCATCCGGCGGAGCTGGGTGAACTGGTGCAGCGTGATGCGCGGGTTCACCCTCGCGCGGATCGTGTCCAAATCCGCGGGCCCGTGCCCCGTGCCGCCGAAGACGATGTTCCCGCGTGTCACCTGACGGAGATAGATGACCTCGCTGATTTCCTTCGTGGTGACGCCCAGCACAGGCTCCAGCGCGTAGGGCGCCGCCTCGGTCACCGCCATCTGTGGCCCGCGCGGGGTCAGGGGCACCGGCTCCCCGAGGCGTTCGGCGATGCGCCCGCCCCAGGCGCCCGCCGACACCTGCAGAGCCGGCGCGCGCCAGGCTCGGCCATCGGCCGTATCCAGCCGGAACCCGCCACCTTCGCGCTCGATGTACAGGACTTCCGCATTCTCCTCGATTTGCGCTCCCGTCCGGCGTGCCGCGCGGGCAAAGGCGGGCGCCGCGAGGCGGGGATTGGCGTGGCCGTCATGCGGCGAGTAGGAACCGGCCAGGACTTCGGCGGAGAGCCAGGGAAAGCGAGCCCGCACGGCATTGCCGCTCAGCATCTCCAGCTCCAGCCCATAGGGGCGCGCCCCATCCCGATAGGCCTCCATCATCGCGACCGTCTCCAGCGTGTAGGCGACGCGGAGATGGCCGCTGGGCAGGAACTCCACATCCTCGCCCAGCAGCTCCGGAAGCCGGCCCCAGATCGCGCGGGAGCGGTTGGCCAGATGCAGCTGCGGCAGGAAGCGCCCCTGCCGCCGCACATTGCCGAAATTCACCCCGCTGGCCTGCTGCCCCACCAGCCCACGCTCCAGCAGGATGACGGAGAGGCCGCGCTGCCGCAGGAAAAAGGCGGTGGCGGCGCCCATTAGCCCGCCGCCGAGGATCAGCACATCGGCGCGGTTCTCGCTCATTCCCCCGCCTCCAGCGTGGCGGTGACGGGAAGGGGCTTCACCGGGGCCTGTCCACGCAGCCGCCCGGCCGCCTGGACAGGCACCCCCCGCGCGGCTGCCACGATCTCGGCGCTTGCCACGCCGCAGAAGCGGCCCTGGCAGCGCCCCATGCCCACACGGCTGAAGGCCTTGGCCCGGTTCACCTCCGGCGCATCCAACTCGGTGGCGCTGCGCCGCAGACTGCCCGCCGTGATGGCTTCGCAGCGGCAGACCAGGACCTCGTCCGGCAAGTTCCGCACGAGATGCGCCGGCCAGGGAAAGGCGAGGGCGAGGCCCCGGCGGAACCGGTCCATCACGGTTCGCTGCCGCCGCAGCGCCGTTGCGTCGGCGCCGGCCGGTGGCTTCAGGCCGAGATCGCGCAGCACGGCGAGCGCCGCCAGGCGCCCCGCGATCTCTGCCCCATCCGCTCCCAGGATCCGGGCCCCATCCCCTGCGAGATAGACGCCTGGGACTTCGCTGCACCCGTCCTCATCCGCCCGAGGAAGCCATTGGTGGCTGTCCGGATCAAAGAGGAAGCCGCATCCGGCCAGATCGGCCAGCTGGCTTTCCGCACGCAGATGCCAGCCCATGCCCAGGGCATCGCAGGCGATGACCTCCTCGGCCCCACCCGCGCCGTCTATGGTGATGCCCGCCACCCGTGCGCCGCCGGCGATCACCCGGCGCGGCACCACGCCGCGCCGGATGGGCACGCCGGCCCGCATCAGCTGCCCGATCAGCGCCGCCCCCTTGGCCAGCAGCGCGGGGCGGGAAGCCAGGAGCGGTAGTGCCTTCCAGCGCGCGCCGGGCGGTGCCGTGTCCAGCACCGCCGCGACTTCGGCGCCCGCCTTCACATACTGCGCCGCCACCAGGTAGAGCAGCGGCCCGGAGCCGAGAAAGGCAACCCGCTGCCCGATAGAGCAGGCCTGCGCCTTCAGCGCGATCTGCGCCCCGCCGAGGCTGAACACACCCGGCAATGTCCAGCCGGGCAGGGGGATCAGCCGGTCCGTCGCGCCGGTGGCGATGATGAGGGCATCGAAAGGCAGCGCACTCGCGTGGCCATCCCGCAGAACGTGCAGCTCCCCATCCTGGACATTCCAGGCCAGGCTTTCGGGCCAGTGTTCGATCCGGCCACGCAGAGCATCGAAGGTGGCATGCAGCGCGGTCGCCCGCCCGGCCTCGGTGCCGTAGAGCGCCTGCGCGGACCGCCGGAAGCCGGCGGGCTGGCGGCGGTAGATCTGCCCGCCATTGTCGGGCGCCTCGTCCACCACGACCGGCCTTTGCCCAGCCGCGACCAGCAGCTCCGCCGCCCTGGTGCCCGCCGGCCCCGCGCCAACGATGATTATGCGAGGCGCGGCCATGGAACCTCCCGCGTCAGCACACGCAAACCCGGCGTCACCGGCGTGCCGCAGGCGCGCAGCCTTTCGCCATCCTCGGTCCACACCCAGCAATCCTGGCAGGTGCCCATCAGGCAGAACCCCGCGCGCGGCCCGTCCCCGAATTCGGAGAGGCGCAGCGCGGGCGCGTTCACCAGGATCGCCGTCAGCAGCGTATCGCCCTCAAGTGCCGTCGCGGGCTGGCCGTCGATGGTGAAGGCGATGCGTGGGCGGTCCGTCTCGCCCAGCCTGCGCAGCAGCCCTGCCGTCATGGAGTGATCCGCCGCAACTGCCCTGCCATCCCCGCCGAACTCCCTGCCAGAAGTCCCGCAAGGATCGGGCCAGGAATCCAGCAGG
>DATCMG010000009.1:0-3784 GCA_036563555.1 Roseomonas sp.
TGGTGCTGCCGGTCGGGCCGATGGTGGTTGGCCATCACCGGGGCGAGGTGCTGGGCGCCTGCACCGATTGCCGCCGCTTCTGGGGCCAGCACCGGGCGGGCAAGATCGACGAGGAGG
Source organism: Roseomonas sp. (assembly GCA_036563555.1). Classification (GTDB taxonomy): domain Bacteria; phylum Pseudomonadota; class Alphaproteobacteria; order Acetobacterales; family Acetobacteraceae; genus Roseomonas. The sequence continues at coordinate 118 of DATCMG010000009.1, forward strand.
AGATCGAGGTGATCAGCGGGCGCCTGGCCCCCTCGGTCGGCACCTGCATGGTCATGGGCACCGCCAGCACCATGGCCTGCATGATCGAGGCGCTGGGCCTCTCCCTACCTCACAGCGCGGCCATCCCGGCACCGCATGCCGAGCGGCTGCGCTGCGGCGAGGCAACGGGGCGGGTGGCCGTCGAGATGGCCCGTCGTGGCGGGCCGGCCCCCAAGACCCTGCTCACCCAGGGATCTCTCCGGAATGCCATGACGGTTCTTCAGGCGATCGGCGGCTCGACCAATGGGCTCGTGCATCTGGCCGCGATCGCGGGCCGGGTGGGGCTGCGGGTGGACCTGGAGGAGTTCGACGAAATCGGCCGGCGCGTGCCCGTGCTGGTCGATCTCAAGCCGAGCGGCGACCATTACATGGAGCATCTGCACCATGCCGGCGCTGTGCCGCGCCTGCTGCGGGAGCTGGAGCCGCATCTGGACCTGGATGCGCCGACCGTGCTGGGCGGCACGCTGGCCGACTATCTGGCGCTCGCCGAGGAAGTGCCGGGGCAGACCGTCATCCGGTCGCGCGACAATCCGCTGAAGTCCACCGGCGGCATGGCGGTATTGCGGGGGAATCTTTGCCCGGGCGGGGCAGTGATCAAGCACTCGGCTGCCACCGCCTCTCTCCTCAAGCATACCGGCCGGGCGGTGGTCTTCGACAGCGTCGAGGACATGACCAACCGGGTCGACGACCCGGCGCTGGATGTCACCGCGGAGGACGTGCTGGTGCTGCGAAACGCCGGGCCGAAGGGGGCGCCGGGCATGCCCGAGGCGGGATACCTGCCCATCCCGCGCAAGCTGGCGCAGGCCGGGGTGAAGGATATGGTGCGGATCTCCGATGCCCGCATGTCCGGCACCGCCTTCGGCACCATCGTCCTGCATGTGACGCCCGAGGCCGCGGTCGGCGGACCGCTCGCCCTGGTCCGCACCGGGGACCGGATCGCCCTGGATGTGGAGAAGCGCAGCCTGGAGCTGCTGGTCGATCAGGCCGAGTTGGACCGTCGACATGGCGAGGCCGCCCCGCCCCGGCCCGCGCCGAAGCGCGGCTATGCCAAGCTTTTCCATGACACCGTCCTGCAGGCCGACCAGGGCTGCGACTTCGACTTCCTGGCGGGGGAGGAGGACCCGGCATGAGCACGCTCAGCCGCATCGCCATTCTCGACGACTATCAGGGCGTCGCGCTCTCCCTGGCTGACTGGGGATCGCTTGGAGTGCCGGTGGACGTGTTCCGCGACACGCTGAAGGACATGGACGCCCTGGCCGCGCGCCTCGCGCCCTATGATTGCATCGTGCTGATGCGTGAGCGCACGCCCTTTCCCCGCGCGCTGATCGAGCGCCTGCCTCAGCTCAGGCTGCTGATCACCACGGCCGGCCGGAACCTTTCCGTGGATGCGGCGGCGCTGAAGGAACGCGGCATCACCTTCTGCGGCACGGGCGGCGGTGTCTCGCAGACGGCGGAGCTGACCTGGGGGCTGATCCTGGCCCTGGTCCGCGACATTCCCGCCCAGGACCGCAGCCTGCGCGAGGGGCGCTGGCAGACCGCCCTGGGCGAGGGGCTGGAGGGCCGCACCCTCGGCGTGATCGGCCTCGGCAAGCAGGGGCAGCGCGTGGCGAAGGTGGCGCTGGCCTTCGGGATGCGGGTGATCGCCTGGAGCCAGAACCTGACGGCGGAAACCGCCGCGGAGCATGGCGTGGAGCGGATGGAGAAGGACGCGCTGCTGCGGGAGGCGGATGTGGTGACGCTGCACCTCGTCCTCTCGGAGCGGTCACGCCACACCATCGGTGCGGCGGAACTCGCGCTGATGAAGCCGGGTGCCTTCCTGGTGAACACCTCGCGCGGCCCGCTGGTGGCCTCCGCGGCGCTGGAGTCGGCGCTGCGCGAGGGCCGCATCGCCGGCGCGGCGCTCGATGTCTTCGACGAGGAGCCGCTTCCCGCCGGCGCCTCGATCGCCGCCCTGCCGAACACGGTGCTGACCCCGCATCTCGGCTATGTCACGCGCGGCAACCTGACCACCTTCTACCAGGGCGCGGTGGAGGACATTGCCGCCTATCTGGCGGGCTCGCCGATCCGGGTGATCTGAGAGGTCAGTCCGATCCGGCGGGTGCCGCCGCCGCTGCGGGGATCCCTGATCCATCTGGCCCCCGCATGCCGAGGCGGCCCAGCCCGGGCAGCTTCAGCGCGGGGCGGCGCAGGTCGATGCCGGCGACGCCGCCGAGGATGTTGACCTCAATGCCCTCCACCCAGGCGAGGGTGAGGCCGGCATAGCCGCCCAGCGACAGCCGGAACCCGGTGCCCGAGGGCGCCGGGCGGAGCCAGCGCCCGTCATACGGATAGTCCTTGCCGATCGCGGTGGGGGGAAGCGAAACGCGCGTCTCGGGCACCGCGTCCAGCACGGCGGCGACGAAGGTGTTGGAGTTCGGGCCGGGCCAGGCGCGGTAATCCCCGTGGTTGCTCCAGGCATAGCCCTCGATGGCCGCCTGGATCCGGGGCACCAGCGCGGCGGCCGCTGGCCCATCCGCCGCGAACACCACTTCCGGGATGCGCCCGAACCAGCGGCCATCCGGCTCGAAGCCGTTCATGCGGATCGGCTCGCCCCAGGCGGTGTAGTCGTAGCGGGTGTAGCGCTGGGCGCCTTCCGGCTTGAAGACGATCCAGCAATGGACCGCGAAGATGCCGCGCCAGCGGACCGTGGGGGCGGCGAAGACCCGCACCACGGCACCGGGGCTGCGCGCCGGCGGCAGCAGCCCGGCGCTGGACCGGTCGGCGGCCCACCAATCCGTGCCCGCCATCCTGGTCTGGTAGAGGGCGGCCGAGATGCCGAGAGGGAGGAGATAGAAAAGGGCAAAGAGCAGCAGCCCGGCTTTGAGGATCGTCATGGTCGGCCGGTATGTTTGGTGCGACGCCGCGCGCCGCAACCGGCACGGCACGCAGGGCAGCCCTCCCGCGCTCAGCGCTCCTGCCGCAACGCGCTCTCATGCCAGCGGCGCAGGCAGAGATGCGAGACGAGGGAGAGCGCGAGGAAGATCACGACGCCCGAGAGGGAGATGAGCGCCAGCGCCGCGAACATGCGGGGAATCTGGAGTTGGTAGCCGGATTCGAGGATGCGGTAGGCGAGCCCGGAACTGGCCCCGCCCGCGCCCGCCACGAACTCCGCCACGATTGCCCCGATCAGCGACAGCCCGCCGGAGATCCGCAGCCCGGCCAGGAAGAAGGGCATCGCCGCAGGCAACCGCAGCTGCCACAGGGTCTGCCAGCGCGAGGCGCCATAGAGCCGGAACAGGTCCACCAGGTTCCGGTCCGTGCTGTTCAGTCCGATCGTGGTGTTGGAGACGATGGGGAAGAAGGCGACGATCCAGGCGCAGATCAGCAACGACGCCTGCACATCATCGACCCAGATGATGATGAGCGGCGCGATGGCGACGATCGGCGTCACCTGCAGCATCACCGCATAGGGCAGGAAGGTCATCTCGATCCATTTGGACTGGCTGAACAGCACGGAGAGCGCGACCCCCGCCGTGACCGCCACCAGCAGCGCCAGCACCGTGATCCGCAGCGTGACCGCCAGCGAGGCCGCCAGCGTGGCCCAGTCCGCCACCAGCGTCTGCGCGATCAGCAGGGGGGCCGGCACGAC
>DATCMG010000653.1:0-1598 GCA_036563555.1 Roseomonas sp.
GCTCCGCGCCGCCCTTGCCGACGACGAGCCGCACATCCTCCGCCTTCGCCGTGGGCGAGAGCCAGGCGCGCAACGCCTCCGGATGCGCGACGGTGGCGGAGAGGCCGACCCGCCGCAGACCGGGCGCGAGGACGTCCAGCCGCGCCATGCAGAGGGATAGCTGGTCGCCGCGCTTGGTGCCGGCCATGGCATGCGCCTCATCCACCACCACCGTCCGTAACCCCGCGAAGAACCCGGGCGCCTCCGGGGAGGCGAGGAGGACGGCGAGGCTTTCCGGCGTGGTCAGCAGGATCTGGGGAGGCATCTCGCGCTGGCGGGCGCGGCGGTTCTGGGGGGTGTCGCCGGTGCGGGTCTCGATGCGGATGGGAAGGTCCATCTCCCGCACCGGGTCCATCAGGTTCCGTGCGATATCGACGGCCAGCGCCTTCAGCGGCGAGACATAGAGGGTGTGCAGCCCCTCGCGCGGCTCCGCATGCAGGTCCAGCAGGCTCGGCAGGAAGCCGGCCAGCGTTTTGCCGCCGCCTGTCGGGGCGATGAGCAGGGCGCTGTCACCGGCCTTCGCGGCCTTCCAGAGAGCCAATTGGTGGGGGCGCGGGGTCCAGCCGCGCGCGGCGAACCAGCCCGCGAAGGGTTCCGGCAATGTTCCCATGGGCGGGAGGTATATGGCATTGATTTGGCGCAGCGCGAGGCCCGCGCCGCAGGACCTGAGTTGAAAGCTTCCCGGATGGCCGAACTGACGACCCTTCTTCCGCTGATCCTTGCCGGCATGGCGCTGCTTGGGGTGGTGGTTCTCCTGCTGCGGCGACCATCGGGTGGGGCGGATATGTTGGGGGCGCTCTCCGGCAAGCTGGACGCGCTGGGGGCGGCGCAGGACCGCCAGGCCGCCGCCGCCGCCGACCGGGCCGCGGCAACGGAACGCACACTGGCCGATCGCCTCTCGGAATCACGGCTGGCGACCGATGCCGCCCTGGCGGCACAGAGGGAGCGCCTGGGCGCGACGGAGCAGGTTCTGGCGGACAGGTTGGGCGAGGCCACCCGGGCCATGGCCGAGGCCCTGGCCGCCCAGGGGCTGGCCGTGGCGAACAGCACGGCGGCGCAGAACGAACGGCTAGCGGCGCAGGAGAAGGTGCTGGCCGAGCGCCTTGCCGCTTCCAGCCTCGCGCTCACCGAGACGCTCGCGAATGCGCTGGCCGCGCAGAACGAGCGCCTTGCTGGGCAGGAGAAGGCGCTGGCCGACCGCCTCGCCGCCACGCAGGAGGCGCTGGGAACGGCGGTGGCCGCGCAGAACGATCGGCTCGGCCGCATCCTCAATGACAACGCCCTCAAGGCCGAGGAGACGGCCGGCAAGATCCATGAGCGGCTGGCGGTGATCGACGCCGCCCGAGCGAATATGGAGGCGCTGGGTGCCCAGGTCGGCAGCCTTGCCCAGATCCTGGGCAACAAGCAGTCCCGTGGCGCCTTCGGGGAGGTGCAACTGCGCCAGATCGTGGAGGACCGGCTGCCGCCGGACGGCTTCTCCTGGCAGCACACCCTGGCGAACCGCACGCGCTGCGACGTGCTGATTCGCCTGCCCTATCCGCCCGGCCCGATCGCGGTGG
>DATCMG010000683.1:0-5575 GCA_036563555.1 Roseomonas sp.
CGCCTGGCGGGCGAGGGCGATCCGGCCGCCGTGGCGCGGGCGGCCTGGCTGGCGGACCGGCTCTTCGGGATCGGTGAGGCAGCGGATTCCCTGGATGCCGTGACCCTTCAGCCGGATGTGCGGCGCGCGGCGCTGCTGGCGATCCGCCGCCTGCACGAGGACGCGGCGCGGGCGCTGCTGGACGATACCGGGACGCCGCTGGGCGAGGCGGAGGCGCTGCTGCGGCCCGGCGTGTCCGCGCTGATCGCGGCGGTGCCAGTGCCCGAAAGCAGCATCCTGCCCGGTGCGGCGGCACGGCTGGTGGGGGGGGCGTCCTCCCTGTCGGCCGCGATCGGGATCGTGCGCCTGGCAGCCGCCGCCGGGGTGGCCCCTGCCGAGGCGGCAGCGGCCTGGGATGCGGCTGGCCGTGATTTCGGGCTGGAAGCGCTGCGCGGCGCGGCGCTGGCCGCCCCGGCCCCGGGCGCCTTCGGGCCGCGCGCGAAGGCGGCGCTGCTGGAGGATCTGGGGGCGCTGCAGGCGCGGATCGCGCGGGCCATCCTGGCCGGGGAGGCTCCCAGGCCGCTGGAAGGGGCGGTGCGGCTGGCGCGGGAGGCTGCGGGGCAAGGGGAGTTGGCGGCGGTTTCGGTGGCGCTGCGGGCTCTGGAGCGGGCATGAGGATGGGACAGGCCGGGGGGAGGTATCCCCCCGGACCCCCTTCTATTTCTGGGGTGTTTGCTGGCGCTCCTTGGTCGTTGGCGGCACTCGAGCCTGAAGAAAAAGATAAGGGGTCCGGGGAGAATTCCTTCTCCCCGGCCTTTTTTCGATGAACCGGCGCGAATTCGCCTGGGCCCTCTATGACTGGGCCAACAGCGCCTTCCCCACCGTGGTTACCACCTTCGTCATCGCCACCTGGTTCGCCCAGGCCGTGGCGCCCGACCCGGTCACGGGCCAGGCGCAATGGGGGTGGATGCAAACCGCGGCGGGAATCGCGATCGCGCTGATCTCGCCGGTGCTGGGGGCGGTGGCGGATGCGGGCGGGCGGCGGCGGCTGATGCTGGCGCTCTGCACCATTGCCACGGCCGGATTCACGGCCGCGATCTGGCTCGCGCAGCCGGAGCCGGCATGGGCGCTCTATGCGCTGGCCTGCGTGGGGCTGGCGACGGTGGCCTTCGAGGTCGGGACCGTCTTCTACAACGCCATGCTTCCCGATGTGACGCTGCCGGAACGGTTAGGGCGCGTCTCGGGCCTGGCCTGGGGGCTGGGCTATGCGGGCGGGCTGGCCTGCCTGGTGGCCTGCCTGTTCGGGCTGATCCGGCCCGATCCGGGGCTGTTCGGCTTTGATCGGGCGAGTGGCGAGCCGATCCGGGCGACGGCGCTGCTGGTGGCGGGCTGGATTCTGGTCTTCGGCTGGCCGGTGCTGGCCGCGCTGCGCGATCCACCGGGCGCGCGGCCCGGATGGGGCGCGGCGGCCAGGGCGGGGCTGCGGGAGATCGGCGTGTTGCTCCGCGGGCTGCCGTCGCGGCCCGACATGCTGCGCTTCCTGATCGCGCGGATGTTCTACACGGACGGGCTGAACACGCTTTTCGCCTTCGGCGCGATCTTCGCGGCGGGGGTGCATGGGATGGGCTTCCAGCAGGTGCTGGTCTTCGGCATTGCGATGAACGTATCCGCCGGGCTGGGTGCGGCGCTGGCCGGGCTGGTCGAGGACCGTGTCGGATCGCGGCGGATGGTGCTGGCCTCGCTCTGGGCGCTGGTGGTGATCGGGGTGGCGATCGTGCTGGTGGAGAGCACGGCCGCGTTCTGGGGCTTGGCGCTGGTGCTGGGGCTGTTCTTCGGGCCGGCGCAGGCGGCTTCGCGTACCTTGATGGCGCGGCTGGCCCCGCCCGGGGAGATCGCGGCGCATTTCGGGCTTTTCGCGCTCTCCGGCCGCATCACGGGCTTCCTCGGCCCTGCCGTGCTGGCGGCGGTGACGCAGGCGAGCGGCAGCCAGCGCGCGGGGATCGCGACGACGGCCGCCTTCATGGCGGTGGGGGCGGTGCTGCTGATGGGGGTGCGGGAGGGGCGGCGCTAATGGGAGCGCCGCCGCGCCGACCAGACCAGCGGCGCCACGGAGAGAATGATGCCCGAGACGAGGGCGCCGATGGCCAGCAACCCGGCGGTCGTTACCCGCAGTTCCGCCTTGAGCGTCACATGGTTTCCCACCCGCAGGTCCATGCTGGCGCTCTGCCCGGACAGCTTCTCCTCGGCCATGCCGCACCTCCTTCGGTCCTTCACCGGCTGAACAACGCGCCGCGCGTTCGAGGTTTGGCGTTTCCCCGCGCCGCCATGCATCCGTCCCTGGCCATGGACCGCCCCCGCCCCTTCCACCTGTCCGAAAGAGGTCTATGCTCCGGGCAGAGGAAAACGATTCAAGGAGTTCGGGTAATGGGACAAATCCCACGTCGTGGCGTGTTCGCGGCCGGCCTGGCGTTGGCGGCACCGCGCATCGCGCTGGCCCAGGACCAGCAACTGGCCATCGCGACCGGCACCACGGGTGGCGTGTATTATCCGCTGGGCGGTGCGCTTGCTAACCTCATCTCCCGCCAGATCCCGGGCATGTCTGCCACGGTAGAGGTGACGGGCGGCTCGGTCGGCAACCTGCAACTGCTGGGCGCCGGCCGCGTGGGCATGATCTTCACGCAGGTGGATGCGGCGGTGGATGCGGTGCGCGGCAATGACCGCTTCCGCGGGCGCCCGGTGCCGGCGCGGGCCATCGCGGTGATCTACACCAACCGCATGCAGGTCGTGACGATCGCCAGCACCGGCATCAAGTCGATCCCCGACCTGAAGGACAAGCGCATCTCCACCGGCGCGCCGGGATCGGCCACCGAGGTGATGGCGCTTCGGATCATCGAAGCCGCCGGGCTCGATCCCGCCAAGGACTTCCGCGCGCGCGAGCGGCTTTCGCCAGCGGAATCCACCAATGCGGTGAAGGACGGGAAGCTGGACGCCTATATGTTCGTCTCGGGCGTTCCGACCAGCGCGATCACCGATCTGGGCGCGAGCCCGGGCGTGCAGCTGCAGCTGGTTGACCACGCCCAGTACACGGCGAAGATCGTGGAGAAGTACGGCCCGGTCTATTTCAACGAGGTGATCCCGGCCGGCACCTATCCCGGCCAGACCACCGACAACAAGCAGATGTCGGTCGCGAACGTGCTCGCCGTGCGCGAGGACATGCCGGCCGAGATGGTCACGAAGCTGCTGCGCATCACCTGGGAAGGGCGCGAGGACCTGGCGCGCACCCATGCCGAGGCGCGCAACTTCAAGCTGGAATCGCAGAAGACCTCGGCCGCCGGCATTCCTTGGCACCCCGCGGCGGAAGCCTTCTGGCGCGAGACCGGCGCGAATCTCGGCTGATGCGGCGCGAGGAACTGGCGGCCCCTTCCGATGGGCCGCCGGGCGCCGCACCGGGATTGGGGGCGGGCTTGCCGCCGGAGGTGGCGCCCGGATCGCTGGACGCCGCCACCACCGCGCGCGTCGAGGCGCTGATCGAGGAGGAGGAGGGCGCGCAGCACCGATTCCGAGGCGTGCTGGCCATGATCGGCACGGCGATGGCTCTGGCGATGAGCCTGTTCCATCTCTGGGCCGCCTGGGACATCGTGCCGACCACCACGCTGCGCTTCGTGCATGTGGGCTTCGCGTTGGTCCTGGGCTTCTACCTGTTCCCGGTCGCGAAGCGCTTCCGGCACCGCTTCATGCCCTGGGATGCCGTGCTGATCGCCGCGGGGCTGTATTGCACGTGGTACCTGATCTCCGGCGGCGACGACCTGCAGGACCGGGTGATCTTCCCGGAGCCGATGGATCTCGTCGTCGGCTGGATGCTGGTCGCGCTGGTTCTGGAGGTGACGCGGCGGACGACGGGCTGGGTGATGCCGGTCGTCGCGATCGTCTTCATCGCCTATGCCTTCCTCGGAAGTCACCTCCCCTCGCCCTGGACGCATCGGGGCTATGATTCGGAGCGGCTGATCCCGCATCTCTCGGTGGGGCTGGACGGGATCTTCGGCACGGCCGTGGATGTCTCGGCCACGCTGATCATCCTCTTCACCATCTATGGCGCCATCCTGCAGCTCAGCGGCGCCGGGAAGTTCTTCGTGGACTTCTCCTTCTCCGTGATGGGCGGCAAGGCGAGCTCGGCCGGGCGGACGGTGGTCCTGTCCTCCTTCCTGCTCGGCGGCCCCTCGGGATCGGGCGTCGCCACCACGGTGACCCTGGGCACGGTTGCCTGGCCGATGATGAAGAAGGTGGGGTATCGCGCCTCCGATGCCGGCGGGTTGCTGGCTGCGGGCGGGCTGGGCGCGATCATCTCGCCGCCCGTGCTGGGCGCCGCGGCCTTCCTGATCGCGGAATACCTGAAGATCGGCTATCTCGACGTGCTGCGCATGGCGGTGGTGCCGACCTGCCTCTACTACGCCTCGCTGCTCTTCATGGTGGAGCTGGACCAGCGGCGGCTGGGCGCGGCGGGCCAGGTGGTGGACGGGCCGGAGGCGACCCCGGCGCGCGAGCTGATGCGGAAATACGGTTTCCACTTCTCCTCGTTGATCGCGATCATCGTGTTCATGGTGATGGGCTACAGCTCCACCCTCGCCGTGCTCTACGCGATGGCTGTCGCTGTGGTGCTGTCCTTCCTGCGGCGGGAAACGGCGCTCTTTCCCCGGAAGCTGATCGATGCGCTGGCCGCCGGTGCCATCCAGGCGGTCGGCATCGCGGCCACCTGCGCCTGCGCCGGCATCATCGTCGGCGTGATCACGCTAACCGGCCTCGGGCTGAAATTCTCCGATATCGCGATCCAGGCGGCGGGCGGCTCGGTGCTCGGCACCGCGTTGTTCACCGCGCTGATCGTGTGGATCATCGGTTTGGCGGTGCCGGTGACGGCCAGCTACATCATTTGCGCGGTGGTGGCTGCGCCGGCGCTGACCAAGCTCGGCGTGCCGGACTACGCGGCGCATATGTTCGTCTTCTACTACGCCGTGCTGAGCGAGGTTTCGCCGCCCACAGCGCTGTCACCCTTCGCAGCCGCGGCGATCACGGGGGCGGGGCCCTATTCCACGACGCTCCAGGCCTGGAAATACACCCTGCCTGCCTTCGTGCTGCCCTTCGTCTTCGTGACGGATCCGGAGGGCGTGGGCCTGTTGCTGTCGCTTACCCCGCAAATGAGCTGGCTCGACGTGGCCTGGCAGATCCTGCTGGCGACGGTGGGGCTCGCGGCCCTGGCGGCGGCCTGCCAGGGCTACTTCCTGCGGGCGCTCAGCGGCATCGAACGGGCGGGCTTCGTTCTGGCCGGGCTGCTTCTCGTCTTCCCGGCGCTGCTGGAGGGGATCGTGCCCTGGCTGCCGGCGCCGCATTGGATCGGGCTGGCGCTGGCGGCGGTTCTGCTGGCCTGGCAAGGACGAGGGCGGGCGGTGGTGTGAGGATGGGCCCCGGGGGAAGCGCACTTCCCCCCGGGGCGGGTCACATGACGGTCGGCGGCATCCCTCCGGGCCCTGGTCCGATCGGCGGGATATCCGGTCCGATGGGATCTGAGTCCGGGCCGATCGGGTCTGTTACCGGAAACTCCGGT